>NZ_JBEXUP010000159.1:0-19260 GCF_040614375.1 Nonomuraea sp. NPDC005983 | reverse complement strand
ACGCGAACGGGCAACGGTACAAGAGCAAGATGCTCGGGTGGGGCATGGATGAGAACCACTGGCTCAGGGGTCGAACACCCGGCCGCGGTCGTCCGACAGGGACGCGCCGGCCGCGAGCCGCTCGGGCCCGAACTGGGGCGACGGTGCCGGGTAGGGCACGCCGTCGGCGATCGCGCTGACCTCGCGCAGCACGCCGACGAGCTGCTCCTCCATCTCCAGCGCGCTCTGGAACCTGTCCGCCGGGTTGAGCGCGGTGGCCCTGCGCAGCAGCCTGGCGAACGACTCGTTCCCGCAGTCCTGCGGCAGCGGGGCGGCCACGCCGCCCTTGGCCGGGCTGAACGACGGGATGGCCAGCACGGCCAGCGTCCTGGCGACGGTGTACAGGTCCGAGGCGACGGACGAGGGCCGGGTGTCGAGCTCGGGCGCGTGGTAGCCGACCGTGGCCCAGGACGTGCCCGGCGGGGAGCCGATCCGCTGCACCGCGCCCAGGTCGATGAGCTTGAGCTGCCTGCCGACCCTGATGACGTTGGCCGGTTTCAGGTCGCAGTAGACCAGCCCCTGCTCGTGCAGGTAGCCGAACGCGCGCAGGATCTCCCGCCCGTAGATCAGCGTGTCCCGCAACGGCAGCGGGCCCTGGCGGCGCAGCTCGTGCAGCGACTGGCCGCCGACGTACTCCATGACGATGTAGCCGAGCCCGGCGGACTGCTGGAAGTTGAAGATCTTGACGATGTTGGCGTGGTCGACCGTGGTGAGGAAGCGCCGCTCGGCCTCCGCCGCCGCCAGCGCCTCCGGGTCGGCCGTGTTGAGCAGGCCCTTCAGCACCACCCAGCGGCCGTCCAGGTTTTCGTCGGAGGCCAGATAGATCCAGCCGAGGCCGCCGTGCGCCAGGCAGCCGAGCACCCGGTACTGGCCGGCCACCAGGTCGGCCTTGGTGAGCTTCGGGGTGAAGGAGAACTGGGTGCGGCAGTGCGGGCAGAAGCCGTCGGGCAGGCCGGGCCGTCCCTGCCTGGAGCGGCCCACCGGCTGGCCGCACGCCGGGTTCGCGCAGAACCGCTTGTCCTCCGAGACCTCCGGGTTGGCCAGCACCGCGCTGGCCGGATCGCGGTATGGCACCGACGGCAGGTCGGCCAGGTCGCGGAGTACGCCCGCGCGGGACCTGCCGCTGCTCATCGGGCCGGTCAGCGGCCTGCTCACGGGGTGCGTGGCGGGCGCGCCGCCGGTGTCCTGCGATGTGGGGACGCTCTGCGGCGTCGGCGGGGCGGCGGTCGCGGCGTGGCCGCAGAGGTCGCAGTAGCCGTCCTCGATCGTCCCGGTGCAGCCGGGCTGCGCGCAGCGGGTCATCGCTTACCTCCGTGGATCGCACGCTGGTAGAGGTCGACGGCCTGGGCCGCCTTCGTCAGGTCGCAGGGGGCGGTCCAGAGCAGCAGCCGCGCCTGCTCGTACAGGCGGACGGCGTCCGGGTCCTCCGCCATCCCCTTGCGCGTGGCCATCGCCTCGACCGCTCCGAGCCGCCCCCGCAGCTCGTCGCGCCTGCCGAGGAGCCCGTACAGCGCCTTGGCGGTGGCCCGCGCCTGCCCGGCGGCCTCCTGCGTGGACTGTTCGAGCGTCGCCAGCCGTCCCGCTCTGGTCACCCAGCCGTCGGCGGAGACGTCGAGCGCGTCCAGATCGGCGGCGAGCGACTCGGCCCGGCTTCGCGGCTGCGCCTGCGGCGGCAGCGCGATCTTCACCACGACGGCGCCGTGCGCCAGCCTGGCCTCGCTCTCGGCGGCCCGCACCCGGTCGAGCGCGGCGGACAGCTCCTCGCGCCGCCTGGCGTAGTCGTCCTTGACCTGGACGGCACGCTCCAGGTCCGCGCGGGCGGAGGCCAGGAGCCGGGCGACGCGGTCCAGCTCGGGGCCCGGGGGTGAGCCGAGGGGGTCGGCCAGCGCGGCGGCGCGCATCCGCTTGAGGTCGTTCTCGGCCTGTGACAGGTCCTGGGCCTCGCCGAGCTCCTGCTGAAGGTCGCGCACCTGGCGCAGCTCCGCGTCGGCTCCGTCGAGGCGGGGGAGGGCGGCGGTCCAGGCGGCGTCGATCTCGGTGAGGGCCGCGGTGACCTCGCGGAAGTGCGCGTCCATCCTGGTCACGGTCTCGTCCAGGGTGAGGCGCTGGTCGGCGTCGGGGAGGAGAGAGCGTTGTTCGATCGGTTTGGCGGCGGCCCTCAGGACCACGGAGGAGCCGGCGAGCAGCTCGGTCAGCTGCGCCAGCTCGCCGCCGTCCAGCCTGCCGCGGGCGGCCTTGAACTGCTCGGCGTCGCGCAGCACGGTCCGGTAGGCGTCGTACAGCGTCCAGACCGTGGCCAGTGCGCTCTGAGCGGCCGCCCATCGCTGCTGGGTGGGCCCGCGTAAGGCGGCGCCCTTGAGTAACTGGTAGGTGGTGTGCGATTCCAGATCGAGCAGGTCGCCGGAGATGCGGTCGCGTTCGTCGGCGCGTGCGCGTAGCGCGTGTTCGGCGCCTTCTCTGCTCATCGGTGGTCCCGGACTCATCACACTCCCCGTGAAATGGGCCCCCGTTGCCCCCGTTTTATACCGGCTTAACGGCGGGGTTCGCAGCTTGGTTCCGGCGGCTAGGGGGGACCCTGACTTGTCCCTGATTCAACCCTGTATCACCTGCAATCCGCTTAAAGGATCTCCTAGTGTCGAGGACATGGGACGAATTCTTCTGATCATCGCCGCGATCATCGCAGCACTCATCCTCGTCGGCCCGCTCGTGGGCTTCGCCTTCGCCTTGCTCAAGTGGGGGCTCATCATCGGCGCCGTCGTGTTCGGCGTCATGCTCGTGTCCAAGTGGGCGAGCCGGACATAGTTCCCAAAGACCGGGTGACGCTTATAGTGGACTGATGGAGGCGCGGCCTGCGGTCGACGATGCCGCGCTCGGGCGCGAGGCGCTGTCCGTGCTCGAGGCGAACTGGACGGGGACCGCCACCGTGCCCGCGCCCGGCCTCTACCCCCACCAGTGGAGCTGGGACTCCGCGTTCGTCGTGATCGGCCTGGCCAGGCACCGCCCCGACCGGGCCCGCGCGGAGCTGCTCAGCCTGCTCAACGGGCAGTGGGCGACCGGCATGGTGCCGCACATCGTCTTCCACACGCCGGAGGCGTACTTCCCGGGGCCGTCCGTCTGGCGCTCCCAGGATCACGAGGCCGCGCCGCGCGTCCTCACCTCGGGGCTGACCGCGCCACCGCTGCACGCGGTGGCGCTGTGGTGGCTCTGGCGGCACACCGGCGACGCCGAGTTCGTCAGGCGCGTCTTCCCGGCGCTCGCCGCCCAGCACACCTACCTCGCCACCGCCCGCGACCTGGGCGGCTCGGGGCTCGCCGCGATCGTCCACCCCTGGGAGTCCGGCATGGACGACAGCCCGGCCTGGGACGAGTCGCTCGCCGCGCTCCCCGAGATCCGGTACGGCTACCGCAACGTCGAGCTGTCCGAGCGCCACCTCGACAGCGACCACGACCGCTACGTCTGGCTCGCGATGCGCTACCGCAACGCCGGATACCGCCCCGAGTACCTGCGCGACGAGCACCCGTTCGCCATCGAGGACCCGATGTTCAACGGCATCTGGCTCGCCGCCTGCCAGGCCATGGCCGAGCTGGCGCCGATCGCCGGAGCCGATCCCGTCCCGCACGCCGAGCAGGCAGAGCGCATCAGGCGCGCTCTGCTCGACCGCCTCTGGGACGGCTGCTTCTACGCCCGCGACCTGCGGGCAGGCAAGCTCATCCGGGTCTGCACGGTCGGCGGGTTCGGCCCGCTGCTCGACCCGGGGCTGCCGGAGGGCCACGTCAGCCAGGCCGTCGAGCTGCTGGAGTCGGCCAGGTTCATGGGCGCGACCGGATACCCCGTGCCGAGCTGCGAGATCCGCGCCGCCCAGTTCGACCGCACCCGCTACTGGCGCGGGCCGTCCTGGGTGAACACCAACTGGCTGCTGCGCAGGGCCGCCGCCGTGCACGGCCTGTCGCAGCTCGGCCAGCAGCTCACCAACGGCACCCTCCGCCTGGTGCGGCAGGCGGGCTTTCGCGAGTGCTTCGACCCGTTCGACGGCAGCGGGCGCGGCTGCCGCGACTTCTCGTGGAGCGCCGCGCTCACCCTCGACCTGCTCGCCGATACCGTTGAGGCATGAACGTTTTTCGCCGCCTGCCAGCTGACGTCCGCAAATCCCTGGCGACCACGCCGGGAGAGCGGGTGCTGACGTTCGCCGCGTCCGGCGACGGCTACCTGGTGGCCACCAACCTCGCGCTGTACCTCAGCGATGGGGAGCGGGTGCCCTACGAGACGATCGACAAGGCGTTCTGGGACGAGGAAGGGCTGAACGTCCTCACCATGGACGGCGAGACGCGGCGCGCGCAGGTGCCGGAGCCGCGGCTGCTGCCGGAGACCGTGCGGGAGCGCGTCAGCGCCACGATCGTGGTCAACAAGCACGTCAGCCTGCCAGGGCGGGGCGGTGTCCGGTTGGTGGCCCGGCGCCCGCCGGGCGGGGAGGTGGTCGGCTGGACCCTCGTCTTCGACGACGGCCTCGACCCCACGGACCCCGGCCTCCGCGCCCAGGCCGAGCAGGCCCTGGAGGGCGTGCGGCGCAGCATGGGCGTGTGATTCACCCGAGCCGCGCCGCGAATCGCCGGTGTCAGTAGGGGATGCCCGTCTTGTCGGTCTTCTTCTCGTGGGGTTCCTCTTCGGGCCAGCCCGTCCCGCTGTCGTGCTCCTTGCTGAGGAAGGGGATGCGCTGCTGCAGCGTGTCGCCGACCCGGGCCCTGGCCGCCCCGGCCGCCTTCGACACCTGCGCGCCCACCACGCCCGCGGCCTCCTGGACCCTCGGGCTGTCGGCCACCCGCTGGGCCATCCTCTTGATCTGCTCATACCGTTCGCGACCCGCCCGGCTGCCCAGCACGTAGCCGACCGCCAGCCCGACGGCGAACGTCATCCGATAACGCATCTTGCACCTCCGCTGTCACCCGGCCTACCCCGATGACGATGCGACACGCACTCCAGGAGTGCGCTAATCTATTCCTGCGCCGAACGGAAGGGGCCGGAAAAGCCCGCCGATCAGCGCAGATGTTCGATCCCGCGTAGCTCAACGGCAGAGCAGCCGGCTGTTAACCGGCAGGTTATAGGTTCGAGTCCTATCGCGGGAGCTTCGGTAGAGCTGAGGAACACAAAGCTCAGGCCTCCTTCCTAGATCAAGGACAGGGGGCCTGAGTCGTTCCGGGGCCACTCGGGTCGAGCAGGGCTCCGTCATCGCGCGTGAAGACGAGACCATGCTCCTGCCACGCCTCGCCCGTGAGCAGCCTCTGAGCGGCCTGGCGTGCTCGGTGCCGTTTGACTTCATCGACCACGAGGGCAGGAAGAGCGAGCGCCCGACGTGACTTCTTGGTCTTGGTGTCGCCGCCGACTCGATCGGCGCGAAGGGCTGAGATGGGCGGTGGCTTCCTGCTCAGATTCACGGCCTCCCAGAGGAGCTTGCGAGCTTCCTCAGGCCGGATTCCGGTGAGGAGTGAGGTGATGACGTACGCGCCGAACTTTTCACCTTCACAGGCCTTGAGAACCGCGGCGGCCTGGTCCAGGGTGAGGGACCTGCTTGGCCGTCCTTCCTGTCCGTGTGGTGTCTCACGCAGGGCCGAGACGTTGCGGCCGACGAGTTCACGCTTCTTCGCCATACGGATGGCTCGGGTCAGAAGGTTGTGAATCTAGATGATCGTCTTGGCGGCGAGAGCCTCGGCGAGTTCGTCGAGGCAGAGATCGACATGTTCGGCTCGAAGGTCCTTGAGCCGATAGTTACCGATCTTCGGTTTGATCTGATTCTCGGCCATCGACCGAGCGTGCGTGATGGTACCGAGGCTGCGGCCTTTGAGTCCGTGAGTGAGGAAGTCCTCCACAGCGTCACTCGCGCGGTAGTTTGCCTTGGTCTTGATCCCCTTTTCGGCCTCTTCGCGGAGTTTCTTGACCTTGGGGGTCACAGGGCTAGCTAGCCCTAGCAGACCAGCCGCGGGGCCGCCTACCCTCCATCACGGCCCTGACGCCGGGCGCGGCTGGGGCAGCCCCGCGGCTGGCCCGCTATCCCTGCGGGTGGGACGACGGCAGACGGGCAGGCCAACATGGGCCAATGTTTCGGTTTGACTCACTACCCGCCTCGGGTCACGGTCGCGTCGGGTAGTGACTCTTGCTGAGCTTCGTTCGAGCCCACAACGGCGTTGAGTCCCCCGTCGACAAGCTTCGCGACCGCAGCGCCGGAGACGAAGGGATTCGATGTCTCTCCCTCGACTCTGATCAACATCCTGGTGGGCGTGCAGAACAGCCTGACCTTGCTTTCATGAGAAACGCCCACCATCGGCTCCACCGGCCCGGAGAATCCACGTACCTGCTCCGCCCGCGCGGCGATCCGCCACCTCGACGCCGCCGAAGAAGTCATCACCGTCGCCGCAGGTGTCCGGGCCTCGGGCGCCTCCCGCGCGTTCCTCTACCGCGTCCCAGAGTTGATCGAGGACATCCAACGGTTGCGGTCCCGGCAGCAGCAGACCGGCCAACGTCAGCCCGCCCTCCAGCGGATGACCGATCCCTCCAAGGAAGCCCGCATCCGTCAGCTCACCACCATCAACGGCGAGCTCCGCGCGCAAATTCAACGCCTTCGCGAACAGAACGCCCTGTTTCTTGGCCGACTTCGTGAGCAGGCCATCACGACCCCCATCGACCGAGACCGTCCCCCCGCGCGAGAGAGCTGAGATGCCAAACACCCCGGCACGATCGAGCACCGGCAGACGATCTCCGCCGTATCGAGGCCGGCGACATGCTGGCCTTCGCCGGGGACACCCCGCACAGCTATCGCACCAACGACACACCCGCCGACGTCACCGTCGTCATCGCCTCCCCAGTCGCCGGCTGAAAAGACGGACCTGGACGTGGGTGAACTCAGGCAGATACTTCTGTACGGGGCGTCCAGGCTGATCTTCCGCTGGTCGGCGCGGTGCAGCACCGCCAGGACCGTGAACGACTTGGAGACCCAAGCGCGCGGCATCGGCGTGTCCTTGGTGACCGTCTCGCTGCCCGCCATGTGGCCGTAACCCGCGACGTGCACGACCTGGTCGCCCTTGGTGACGGTGACCAGGGCGCCGGGCAGCCCAGTCCGCTCGGCATAGTCGCGCACGTAGTCATCGATCTCGGTCGCGCTCAGCTCACCGGCCCCTGGAGCTTTCGCCACGGCACTCGCCGCCGTCACACCCGTCGCCGACAACACGCCGACCAGCGCGGCGATCGCCACGGCCTTCCCTTTCGTCATCGGGGCTCCTCCCAGCTCTCCGCCCGTTGCGGAACGAAACGGACGGAGCCGGACGGGACGCCACGCAGCGGACGATCGGATGAGTCGCACCCTCACTTTCGTCAGGCATCAGCCCTTTGGGCGGCGTCGTACTCGTTAGTCGAGGAGCAGTTCGACGGGCATGTTGCCGCGGGTGGCGTTGGAGTAGGGGCACACCTGGTGGGTGGTGTCCAGGAGGGTTCGTGCCTGGTCCGCGGTGAGGGTGTCGGGCAGTTTCACGCGCAGAACGGCGTCCAGCTCGTAGCCGCCCTTGCCGTTGGGGGACAGGCCGACCTCCGCGGTGACCGAGGCGTCGGACACGTCGAGGCCCTGCGTGCCCGCCACGAGTTTCATGGACGTGGCGAAACAGGCGGCGTACCCGGCGGCGAAGAGCTGCTCGGGATTGGTGCCGGCGCCGTCGCCGCCCAGCTCCTTCTGCAGGGCGAGCCGGACGTCCAGCCGACCGTCCGAGGAGACCGCCCGGCCATCGCGGCCTTGCGAGGTGGCGGTGGCAGTGTAGATGCGCATGTGATTTCCCTTCATGGTTGTGGAGTTCTCGTGCCCAGGGCCGACAGCAGTGTGATGGCCAGGGACACGGCGACGACTGTCCAGAGACCGGCCCGGTAGCCGCCCACGATCGCGCCGCCGCTGGCGACGAGCATGGTGGCGGTGACGGCGGTGACCAAGCTGGTACCGAGTTGGGCGCTGGCGTTGAACAGGCCCGACGCCAGGCCATGCTCCTCCTGTCCCGCGCCCGCCACAGCGGCGATGTTGAGCGCCGAGTAGGCGGCGGGGAACCCCACCCCGCCCAGCACTTGCTGGATGAGCAGGAGCGCCAGGGGTTCGACTCGGCCGATCAGCACGGCCCAGACCGCGTAGCTGACGGCGAGCAGGAACAGCCCGGCGGTGGCGACCGGCCAGGCGCCGAACCTGGTCACCGCCGCCGCCCAGTACCTGGCGGTGGTGCCGGTGAGCAGGCCGCCGAGCAGGAAGGAGAGGGCCGTCTGCAGCGGTGACCAGCCCAGCGTGCCCTCGTAATAGAGCGTCAGGACGAACTGGAAGGCCACGTAAGCGCCGAACATGAGCATGCCGACGTTCGCCCGCACCATTCCCGCTCTGGCGAAGATCGATAACGGTATGAGCGGCGCAGGATGCCTACGTTCCACGACGAGGAGCAGGGCGAGCAGGAGGGCGGACACGCCGAGCGCTGCCAGGGTGAGCGGATGGCTCCAGCCGACGATGGAGGCCTGGCTGACTCCGTACACGAGAGTGATCGCGGCGCCCGCGACCAGCATCGCGCCGAGGACGTCCAAGCGCCCCGTCCGGGTTCTTCTCCTACGGTCCCGCGGCACCACGGCGGCGGCCACGAGCGCGACGGCGACGCCGACCGCCGCGGGCAGCAGGAAGACCAGCCGCCAGTCGAGTTGCGCCAGCGCGCCCCCGAACACCAGGCCCAGTGAGAAGCCGGAGGAGGAGATGGCTAGGAAGGTTCCCAGCGCGCGGTTGCGGGCCCGTTCCTCGCGGAAGGTGTCCAGCAACAGCGCCATGGCCACCGGCGCGGTGAAGCCAGCGCTGACGCCCTTGACGAGGCGGGCGATCACGAGAAACAGGCCCTCGCTGGTCAGACCGCCGACGAGGCTGGCGACGACGAAAACCACCAGCCAGCCGAGTAACAGCCTCCTGCGGTCGAACAGATCGGCCAGCCGCCCGCCCAACAGCAGGAATCCACCGAAACCCAGCGCGTAGCCGCTCACCACCCACTGCAACGCCTCGGGCGACATGCCCAGGTCCCGCTGTAGGAGCGGCAGCGCGGGCCCGATGCTGGCGATGTCCATCGCGTCCAGGAACTGTACGGCGGACATCACCGCGAGCAGCAGACCGGCATTCCCTCTCCGGATGCCGGCCGCGGTCTCGGTCATATAAGAACCCCTCATTGGTAGCGGACCGATCAGTCCGGACTGATCGGTCCAATCTTGGGGGCAGGGCGCTAGGCTGTCAACGTAGATCCTTGAACTCCTCGCGAAGGGACCCGACGGTGACGCGCAGACCGGTTCCCGGCACTCGCCGGCGCATTCTCCAGACGGCTGCCCGCCTGTTCGGCGAGCAGGGCGCGCGGGCCGTGGGCATGCAGCAGGTCGTCGAGGAGACGGGGCTCGGCAAGAGCGCGCTCTACCGCGAGTTCACCAGCAAGGACGAGCTGGTGGGCGCCTGGGTGGGCGAACTGCATGACCAGGCCTGGGCACAGATCGACAGCGCGATCGCCCGGCACGAAGGCGACCCCGCCCGCCAGCTCCTGGCCATCGTGGAGTACGCACAGGAGAGCGCCCAGGGCTCCGACGCCCACGGCTGCACCTTCTACAACACCTCGGCGGAGTTCCGCGACCCCGGCCACCCCGGCCGCCAGGAGGCCGTCTCCCACCTCGACCGGCTACGCGAGCGGCTGTGCGCCCTCGCCGCCGCGGCACACGCCACCGATCCCAATGCCCTGGCCGACATGCTGATGCTCATCATCTCCGGCCTCTACGCCAACGCGGCCACGCTCGGCCCCTCAGGCCCCGCCGCCCGATCCGTCGCCGCCGCGCGCATCCTCATCGACCAGCACGTCCCCACGCACGCCCCCACCTCCTGAGGGTAGGCAGGTCGTATGGGAACTCGGTGGACACGCCATCGCCGCGCGCGGCGACCCGCCCCTTGACTGAAGGGTGCGGTACGCCGCCTACGGCGGGCTGTCGGACGGCTGCTGCAGGACCTCGCCGAACGCGAGTCCCGAGCAACGAGATCGTGTTTTCGAGCGGCACAGGAATCCAAGCGCTCCTCACCCTGACTGATCACCAAGGGCAAGATCAACGGTTCGGGAACAGACACTGATCTGATCTGATCATGAACCATCCGGCTCCGCCCGATGAACTGCCTCCGGCACATGCCTCGCAGTCAGCGCTGCACCACAGGCGTCTGTGGGCCGGATCGGACGCCGTTGTCGCGTCGGAGGCATATCTCCAACACATCGCCGCAGGTCAACAGACGCATCGCATATCAATGTCCGGGGAACTGCTGTGCATGCCTGGTCCGTGCCGAACAGCCGAAACACCAGATGCCAGGATCCGAGGACCTCTTGGTGCGGAATACCCCGTGCTGGAAGTGCTGGCAGGGAAGGACAGGATGCTGTTCCGTCTCTGCGGTGTGTACGTATCCTGCGGGTCGGGCTCGGGCTGCCGACGATCGGCCATGTACAGAGGCGTGATCGGCTGAGCGCCCAAAGGGGAGCCATACACGGTGAACCAATGTGAACGGCTCTGCACTCAGTTGACCGGCCTGACCTCACATCCGGATTCGCGTGAACTGATCGACACGGGGAGATCCTGGTTCGAGTCCTATCGCGGGAGCAACACGAAGCCCCTTCTCGTTCGCGGGAAGGGGCTTTCTCGTCTCCGGGAGCCCCGCCGCTTCTACCCTCTGTAGCCGCGACGTCACAGAGTTTTCCCTTTTGCCGGGACAAACGCCCATCCGCCGTGAAAGATGGAGATGCCGCGCCCGGCCGCGGCAAGCCGCGGACATGCTCTGGGGCGGTGTGGAGAGGACACCGCCGACAGGACGCGCCACCGGGCCCGGAACCCGGCGGAGTGCTCCGTGAAGCGGAAATGTGCTGGTGTTGCGTGCGTACCTGGATCAGGGCCCTGCGCCCCTTTGATGCCGTCCCCGTTCAGACCCATGTCGAGCGAACCGTTGACATCCGTGAGGCCGAGCGCTTCATCAGGCTCTTCCACGCCGAGAACCCCTCGGCCGGCGGCCTCCAGGCCCGCCTGCGCGAGGTCGCCAGGGACGTGGCCCGCCACGGCACCTACGTCCACACCTTCGAGGAGTTGGAGTTCGGCGCCAGGGTGGCGTGGCGCAACAGCAACCGCTGCATCGGCCGCCTGTACTGGCGCTCGCTGAAGGTCCGCGACCGCCGGACGGTGACGGGCGCCGAGGGGGTGGCGATCGAGTGCGTCGAGCACCTGCGGGCGGCGACGGGCAACGGCAGGATCCGGCCCACGATCACCGTCTTCCCGCCCGACACTCCCGGCCGCCGCGCCCCTCGCGTGCTGAACGAGCAGCTCATCCGCTACGCCGGGCACCGCGGGCGCGGGGGCGCGGTCGTCGGCGACCCCCGGTGCGTCCCGTTCACCGACCTGGTGCGGACGCTCGGCTGGCGCGGCGGCCCCGGCAGGTTCGACGTGCTGCCGCTGGTCGTCCAGCCGGGAGTGGGACGCCCGCTGCTGTGCCATCTGCCGGGGGACGCGGTCCTGGAGGTGCCGATCGTCCACCCTGCCTACCCGTGGTTCGCCGAACTGGGGCTGCGCTGGCACGCCGTCCCGGCCATCTCGAACATGTGCCTGGAGATCGGCGGCATCTGCTACCCCTGCGCGCCGTTCAACGGCTGGTACATGGGCGCCGAGATCGGCGCGCGCAACCTCGCGGACGTCACCCGCTACAACCAGCTCCCCGCCGTCGCCGAGCGGCTCGGCCTCGACACCTCCACGGAGCGCTCGCTCTGGCGCGACCACGCGCTCGTGGAGCTGAACGTGGCGGTGCTGCACTCCTTCGAGCGGGCGGGCGTGACGATGACGGACCACCACACGGAGTCCAACCGGTTCCTCACCCACCTGGCGCGGGAGGAGAAGGCGGGACGGGTCTGCCCCGCGGACTGGTCGTGGATCGTCCCGCCGATCTCGGGGGGCGTGACCGGGGTCTTCCACCGCTACTACGACGAGCGCGTGCTGACCCCGGCCTTCGTCCATCACCGGTGACGCGGCTTGCCTCCCAGGGCTAGAACATGATTCTGTTGGCGCATGGCGGAACTCGTGCTCTCCTCGGTCGCCCAGGGCGTGCTGACGCTGACCTTCAACCGTCCCGACAGCCTGAACGCCTGGACGGACGCCATCGGCCGGCGCTACTTCGACCTGCTCGAACAGGCCGAGAAGGACCCGTCGGTGCGCGTGATCGTGGTCACGGGGGCGGGCAGGGGCTTCTGTTCGGGAGCCGACTTCACGACGCTCAGCGCCATCAGGAGCGGCTCCTACGACGAGACGCCCGACCCGCGGCCCAACACCTTCCCGACGACCATCAGGAAGCCGGTCATCGCCGCGGTGAACGGCGCCTGCGCCGGGCTCGGCATGGTCCACGCGCTGGTGTGCGACCTGGTGTTCACCGCCGCCGAGGCCAAGTGGACCACGGCCTTCCCCCGGCGCGGGCTGATCGCCGAGTACGGGCTGTCATGGGTGCTGCCGAGGCTCGTCGGGCAGCAGCGGGCGATGGACCTGCTGCTGTCCGGGCGGGTGTTCACCGGCGCGGAGGCGTACGAGCTGGGGCTGGTCAACCGGGCGGTGCCGGGGGAGTCGCTGATGGAGGAGGTCCTGGCGTACGCGCGGGAGCTGGCCGTGCACAGCTCGCCCACCTCGATGGCGGTCATCAAGCGGCAGGTCTGGAACGACTGGGACGTCACGCTGGAGGAGTCGGCGAAGACGGCGGTCCGCGAGATGCTGGCCTCCTTCGAGCGGCCCGACTTCGGCGAAGGCGTGGCCAGCTTCCTGGAACGGCGAGACCCGGACTTCCCCGCCCTGTGACGCCCTGAGAGCCGTCCCGGACGTGGGCGGTGTCCGGGACGGCGGGTGAAGCCTCGCGCGGCGGCGGAGCGACAGGTGGGCTCCGCGCGCGGGGGTGTCAGCTGAGGCGGTGGGCGCCGCGTGCGGGGGTGGCGGGCAGGAAGCGGGGCTGCTTCCAGCCGCGCTCGGCGTAGGCGGCGCAGACCGAGTCGCGGACGGACTCCAACCGGTCGTCGGCCACCAGCGCGATGGCCGAGCCGCCGAAGCCGCCGCCCGTCATCCGGGCGCCCCGCGCGCCGCCCCTGATCGCGGCCTCGACCGCCAGGTCCAGCTCGGGGGAGGAGACCTCGTACTGGTCGCGCAGCGACAGGTGCGAGGCGTTCAGCAGCGCGCCGATCTCGGTGACCGCGCCCGCCCGCAGCAGCCCGACCAGGGCCTCGACGCGGTGGTTCTCGGTGACGACGTGCATGGTGCGCTTGCGCTCGTCGCCCTGCAGCTGCGACAGCGCGCCGGCGAGGTCCTCGACGTCGCGCAGCGCCGCCACGCCCAGCTTGCGGGCCGCCGACTCGCACTCGGCGCGGCGCTTGGCGTACTCGCCGTTGGCGTGCTCGTGGTGCACCTGCGTGTCGATGATGAGGATGCGCAGGCCGTGCGCGGCCAGGTCGAGCGGGATGTTCCTGGACCCCAGCGACCGGCAGTCGAGGAACAGCGCCTGCCCCTCCTGGGAGAGCGCCGAGGCGGCCTGGTCCATGATCCCGCACGGCATGCCGACGAACTCGTTCTCGGCCCGCTGGCTGATCAGGGCCAGCTCCATCGGCGACAGGCCGAGGTCGTGCAGGTCGTTGAGCGCGGACGCGACCGACACCTCCAGGGCGGCGCTGGAGCTGAGCCCCGCGCCCTGCGGCACGTCGCCGTCGATCGCGATGTCGGCGCCGCGCACCCGGTCGCCGAGCGTCGCCAGGACGCCGACCACGTAGCGGGTCCAGCCGCGCGACTCCTCGTGGCTCGGGATCGTCACCGGGTCGCCGTGCTGGAGCGACAGGAGGCGGACGGTGCTGTCGTCGCGAGGGGTGACCGCGGCCGTGACGCCCCACGGCACCGCGAACGGCAGCACGAAGCCGTCGTTGTAGTCGGTGTGCTCCCCGATCAGGTTCACCCGGCCGGGCGCGTGCCAGACGGTGGCGGGGTCCGCGCCGAAGGCGGCACGGAAAGCTTCAACAACGCGCATAATCGCACACTCCTCAACAAAGGCCCGTCCGTAGACTAGCGCCATGGAAGAACTCCTGGATCCAGCGCTCGCCCCGGTCCGGGTGTTCGTCAAACACGACGACAACAAGGCCAGAAAGCTCAAGTACAACCTCGGGCACCCGCGCGTGCTCACCTTCGGCGGCGCGTACTCCAACCACATCAGGGCCGTGGCGGCGGCGGGGCTGCGGCACGGGTTCGAGACGATCGGGGTGATCCGCGGCGAGGAGCGGCTGCCGCTGAACCCGTCGCTTGCGTACGCGGCGGCCTGCGGGATGCGGCTGACCTACCTCGACCGGGCGACCTACCGGCTCAAGCACACGGCCGAGGTGCAGGCGTGGCTGCGCGAGCGGTGGGGCGACGTGGCGATCCTGCCCGAGGGCGGCAGCAACGCGGCGGCCGTCCGGGGATGCGCCGAACTGCCCGCGGAGATCACCGAGGAGTACGACGTGATCTGCTGCCCGGTCGGCACGGGCGGCACGCTGGCCGGGATCTCGGCGGGGCTGCCGCCTGGCCGGCGGGCGATCGGGTTCGCGGTGTTGAAGGGGGCGGGGTTCCTGGCCGGCGAGGTGGCCGGGCTGCAGCGGGCGGCGTACGGGCGGGTGTGGACGAACTGGTCGCTGGAGCTCGGCTACCACTTCGGCGGCTACGCCCGCACAACACCAGCCCTAGACGGATTTATCGCGAAATATCGGGTGGAAGGGGTGTATGTGGCGAAAATGCTCTACGGCATCTTCGACCTGGTACGCCAGGGCGCCTTCGCCGACGGCACCCGCATCGTGGCCGTCATCACCGGCGAGCCCTCGATCCCCGCCATCCCGGTCGCCGAGTGCGCAGCTCCGAGCGGCTCCCACGCCCGGATCGCCGGGGCCGCTTCCTAGCCGAGCTGGTCGAGGATGGGCGCCACCAGCGCGTTCAGCTCACGCGCCAGCACCACCACCGCCCTGGCGGCGCTCTGCTCGACCTCGTCGTGCGGGCCCTCCGGCTCCGGCGGCAGGTCGGCGAGCGGCACCGGCGCCTCGACGAGCAGCGTGGTGCGCAGGAACGGGCTGCGTGCCAGGTCCTGCTGGGTCGGCTCGACGTACTGGCCGAACGTCTCCGGCCAGCCCTGCCAGCCGCGGTCGCGCCACCAGGCCCTGGACCTGGTCAGCTCCTCCGGCAGCGGTGACACCAGCTTGACGCGGGCGGTGAGGGTGCCGTCCCAGGTGTTGCGGAGGCAGGTGGCGTCGAGGACGCGCCGGTCCCAGCGGACGTAGCCGGGCGACAGCGACGGCGGCGTCGCCAGCCGCCACGCGGCGCAGGCGAACCGGACCGGCGCGATGTCGCCCCACTCGAACTCGTCCAGGTTCTTCCGCACGTGTACGGCGAAGCGCCCGTCGCGGTCCCTGTCGAACTCCTGGTCGATCCAGAACGCTTTTGCCATGGGGTCTACGCTACGGCCCCCGCCCCTCTTCGGGCCGCCGGTCCCCGGATCTCAGCATCTGGCGTTTTCCCGTCGAATTCCCTGTGACGATAGTGGCACATGTGTAGTTTTTTCACTTTCTACGGTGACTCTGGGAGTGGGCATGTCGTCAGATCAGCTCGGTGCGGCGATGAGGCGCTGGGAAGCGGGAGAGCTCGACGAGGCCGCCGGGTTGTTCAGGGCGATCGCCGCGACAGGGGACCCCGAGGCGTCCCATCTGCTGGCCTGCCTGCTGGAGGATCAGGGTGACCTGGACGGCGCCGAGGCGGCGCACCGGTCGGTGATCCAGTCGGGTGATCCGGTTTTCGGGCAGCGCTCGGCCATCGCCATGGGCATGATGCTGGTCAACGCCCGCGAGTGGCCCGCCGCCCACCGGGTGCTGACGATCGCCTCCGACGGCGCCGACTTCGAGGTGGCCGCGCTCGCCGACACGGCGCTGGTGCTGGTGCTGACCGAGCTGGGGGACGTCCAGGGCGCGGTGGAGGCGCTGGAACGGGCCCGGCGCTGCGACAGCCCCGCGGTGTCTGAGCTGGCCGAGAGGCTCGAACTGCCCGACTTCTTCCCGGACGTCCAGGCCACGGGGACCGCCCGCGACCGCTACGAGGCGGCGGAGGACGAGGACGACTACCGCGCGCTGCTGACCTGCGGCGACCCCGAGGTGGTGGCACTGTCGGCGTTCCAGCTCTACCAGCTCTACGCCGACGAGGAGGACTTCGAGGCCGCCAGGGAGGTGTGCGAGCACGCGATCGCCGTGGGGCACCCCGACCACCTGGCGATGGCGTACAAGCTGCTCGGCGCCGTGCTGGTTGACCTCGGCGAGTACGCCGAGTCGGTGGCCGCGTACGCCAGGGCGGCTGAAGACCCGCGTCCCGAGCTGCGGCTGCCCGCGCTCATCGAGCAGGCCAAGGTGACGGCCCAGCTCGGCGACGTGGAGGCGACGAAGGCGATCTTCCACCGGGTGATCGCCAGCGGGCAGCAGGAGTACGCGCTCGAGGCGCAGGCGTGCCTGGCGCAGATGCACACCGAGGCGGGAGAGGTCGCGGAGGCGCTGGCGGCGGTGCGCGCCGTCCTGGCCGCGGGCGAGTCCGAATGGTCGTCCATCTCGGTCACGCTGCTCGGGATGCTGCTGGACCGCCACTCGGACGCGTACGACGAGATCATGGAGCTGATCAGGGCGGCGGCCGAGCACGATGACCCCGACGCCGCGTTCAAGGCGGCGCTGCTGCTCGACCACGCCGCCCGGCAGCAGCCGCTGGCCGACCCGGTGGAGGAGCAGGCGCTCCAGGACGCCGACGAGGCGCTGCGCCACCTGCAGGCGGGCGAGCTGACCGAGGCCCGGCTGCTGCTACGCCGGGCCGCCGACTCCGGAGCGGCCACGCAGTCCATCCGGGCCATGGTCACGCTGGCCCAGCTGGAACTGGGCGAAGGCGACCGGGACCAGGCCGACGAGCTGCTCGCCTTCGTCGCCGAGGGCGACGACGCGCTACAGGGCTTCACCGCCGCCTTCCTCCTCCACCTGCTGCGGACCTCCGGCGACGAGCTGCACCCGGTGCTGGGGGCGGTCATCGACCATCAGCGGCTGGGCAGAGAGGAGGGGCTGGTCCGCTACCGCGCCGCCATGGACCACCCCGACCCGTCCGTGTCGGCCATCGGCACCGCCGTGTTCGCGCAGGTTCTGGCCTCGATCGGGTTCGAGCTGTCGGACGCGGCCAAGCTGTTCCACGCCGCCGCCGACTCCGGCGACCCGTTCGCGCTGGCGTACACGGCGACGATCTTCAAGGACGTCCTGGCCAACCAGGACGAACCGGACCAGGCGATCGCGTTGTTGCGCCGCGCCCGATCGTCCGGCCATCCCACGCTGGCGCCCTGGGTGGAGTACGGGCTGGGCGAGCTGCTCGTCGAGCACGACGGCGACCTGGTGGAGGCGCGGGAGGCGTACACGTCCGCGATGGGGGGCGAGCACCGCGGGCTGCGGGTCGAGGCGGCCGGCGCGCTGTCGCAGCTCTTCGAGCGCCAGGGCGACCTGCTGGCGGCGTGCGCGCTGCACGAGGCGTTCGTGGCCGAGGCCGACCCGGTGCGGGCGGCACGCAACGCCTGGCTGCTCGGCCTCACCAGGGTCAGGCTCGACGACCTCGCCGGCGCGGCCGCGGCGTTCGAGCTGGTTCCTGAGGATCACGAGGACCAGGGCGAGACCGGGAGGTTCGCCCGGCTGCTGCTCTCCGGCGACTTTCCCGGCGCCGCGTCCGCGTTCGCCCCGATTCCCGACGACGGCCGGTCCTGGATGGCGACCTCGCTGGCCATGCAGAGCGCGCACACCTGGCAGCGCGCCGGCGACAGCGCCATGGCGGACGGCGCGCTCTCGCTGGTGATCGAGCACGGCCACCCGGACTTCCGGCAGGAGGCCGCCTGTTACCTCGGCGCGCTGCGCAACGACGCGGGCGACCGGCGGGGCGCGATCGCCGCCTGGGAGGTCGCGGCGCAGGGAGACGACGAGCGGCTGGCCGCGGTGGCGCTCCGCGCCCTGGCCCCCACCTGGCAGCGCCTCGGCGAGCCGGACGCGGCGGCCGACGCCTTCCTGCGGTGGGCGCAGGCCGCGACCGACGACGAGGCCGCCGTGACCGCGGTCCTGGGGCTCGGCGAGGCGCTGGTCAGCGCCGGCAAGGCGGACGAGGCCCGTCAGGTGCTGGAGGAAGGCTTCGGCGAGCTGGCCCCGCTGCACCTCGCCGGGTTCCTGCGCGACAACGGGGACCTGGCCGCGGCTCTGGACGCCGCCCGGACCGCCGTCGGCTCCGCGCCGTCCGAGCTGCAGGGGGAGGCGTCGTGGTTGCTGGGCGACCTGCTCGCGCGGACGGGTGACCTGGCAGGGGCGCGCGCCTCGTTCGAGCGCGCGGTGGCGGCCGACCCCGACTCGGCGGGCAGCATGCTGCTGGAGGCGGGACGCTGCCTGGAGAAGGCGGGCGACGCGGACTCGGCCCGGTCGGCTTACCAGCGCGCCGCCGCCTGGGAGGCCGAACCGCACGTGGCGGCCGCGGCCCGCGTCCGCCTCGGCACGGCCACCCCGCAGGAGCGGCCATGGGTCCTGGCCGCCGAGGGCGACCGCGAGGGCGCGCTGGCGGCCCTGACGGAGGTGACCGGCTCGGCACGCCTGGCCGACCTCCTGCTGTCCCTGGACGCCGCCGACGTGCCGGCGGTGCGCCGGCTGCTGACCACCTGGCCGGACGGCCCGTCCGAGACGCCGCAGGGCCCGGGCGACCTCGCCGGGACACCCGAGAGTCTGCGGGCTGTCGTGGAAACGCCGGAAACCGGCGTCGACCCCGTCCTCGATGACGCCCTCGCCGAGACGCTGGAGGCCGCGCGGGCGCGTGACGACGACACCGCCAAGGCGCTCTACCGGCTGGTCATCGAGCTGGGGACGCCCGAGCGGTCCGCGATGGGGCGGCTGGGGCTGGGCGAGCTGCTCGCCGCCGACGGGCACCACAGCCGCGCCGAGCTGTGCTACCTGCCCGCCACCGCATGCGGCAACGCCCAGATCGCCGAGATGGCCTGGCGGAACCTGGCGGTCGTCCGCAAGCGTCGCGGCGACCTCGACGGCGCGGCCGAGGCGCTGCGGGCGGCCATGCCCGCCACCGCGGTGCCCCTCGCCACCCTGCTCGAAG
>NZ_JBEXUP010000158.1:0-19376 GCF_040614375.1 Nonomuraea sp. NPDC005983 | reverse complement strand
CACCAGTTCGACGAGGCACCGCGCCGAACTGTCAGGTTGGCGCGTCGCCTCACATTCCCAGCGGCTGTGTCGTCGGACTACTGAGACACCATCCACCACGTGGGAAAGCCCAGCGACCCCGGCCGGTATGCGGATCACCGTCGAAACCGCGTAGGAACGCGTGATCAACGCCGCGGCCGGCCACTTGGTGATGGAGGACCAACCCCACCAGGTCGCAAGCCTCAAACTACCGCTGGGATTCAGAAGGGAAGACCTCGCCATGTCCACGCCCACGACGACCAAGCAGGACAGCTCCATGTTCTTGCGTGTCGCGATCACCCTGCAAACCTTGGTCGTCTTCGCCGCGCCGATCACCGCCGGACTGTTGTTGTCCTCGCCCGACGGACGGGTACTGCACAGTGTTTCGGCGTACGGGGTGTTCACCGCGGCGCTGTTGCACCTGCTCGCCGCGATCTTGGTGTGGCGGCCGGGCGGCGGCTCGCCCAGGCCCATCCTGTACGCGGTCGGGTTCCTGGGGCTCACGCTGGCGCAGATAGCGCTGGGCATAGCGCAGGTGAAGACCCTGCACGTCCCGTTGGGCGTCCTGATGTTCGGCGCGAGCCTCCTTCGGCTCAGCCAGGTTTCGGCCGGCCGCCGCACTCACCTGGCCGCCTCGGCACGACGGTGACCCGACGTCAGGCACCGCGTCGGAACGCGTGATCGTCCCCGCGGCCGGCCGGTTTCGTGATGGAGGACCAGCCCCACCAGACCGCAAGCCTCGAATCACCGCTGAGAATGAGAAGGGAAGACCTCGCCATGTCCACACCCACGACGACCCAGCAGGACGACCTCCGCTCGCGCCTGCCCGACCCCAGCCAGTTCTTCTCCGAGCTGGCAACAATCGCCGGGGCCATGTCCAAGGCCACCCGGAACGGTTCGATTCCGCAGATCACCGTCAACCTGGTGCAGCTCCGCGCCGGGCAGATCGTCGGCAGCACCTACCACACCGTCCGGCAGACCGGCCTCCTCCGCAGCGCCGGGGAGACGGAGGAGCGCATCACCGCCGTGGCGTCATGGCAGGACGCCCCCTACTTCACCGACGCCGAACGGGTCGCGCTGGAGCTCGTGGAGGCCGTCCTCACCCCGAACCCGTCCGGGGAGCGCGTTCCCGAGGAGCTGTACGCCAAGGCGTCCGCCCACTACGACGACAAGGCGCTCTGGACGCTCACCCTGGTGATCAGCCAGATCTGCTTCTTCATCCCCGTCGCTCTCATCGCCAAGCCGATCCCCGGTAAGGCCCTCGGGAAGAATTACAGCAAGTAACGCCCGACAGGCTCAGGGTGAGGACGACGACGACCGTGCCTCACCCTGAGCACGGCGGCGCCGGATCCGGCTGAAGGCGGCCGCGCTGGGCCGCTATCTGAGGAAGCCCTCGTAGTTGCGCTGCTGGAGCTGGGCTTCGATCTGCTTCACGGTTTCCAGCCCGACGCCGACCATGATCAGCAGGCTCGTCCCTCCGAACGGGAAGTTCTGCTGCGTCCCGGGGTCGCGCAGGACGGCGAAGGCCACCAGCGGGATCAGCGCGAGTCCTCCCAGGTAGAGCGCCCCGGGGGCGGTCAGCCGCGACAGGACGTAGGCCAGGTACTGCGAGGTCGGCCGCCCGGGCCGCAGCCCGGGGACGAACCCCCCGTACCGCTTCATGTTGTCGGCGATCTCCACCGGGTTGAAGGTGATCGACACGTAGAAGTACGCGAACCCGACGATGAGCAGCACATACACGGTCATGTACAGCGGATGCGTCCCGGACGTCAGGTTGCGCGCGACCCAGCCGCCCACCTCGTCCCCGAGCAGCGGCGCGGCCAGCGTCGGCAGGTACAGCAGCGAGGAGGTGAAGATGACCGGCACGATCCCCGCCTGGTTTACCTTCAGCGGAATATAGGTGCTGCTGCCCCCGTACATCCGCCGCCCCACCATCCGCTTGGCGTACTGGACGGGAATCCGCCGCTGCGCCTGCTCCACGAACACCACGGCGGCGACGAGGAACGCCCCGGACACCAGCATCACGGCGAGCGCGACGGGGTTGACCACCAGGATGGTGGACACGTACGACGGGAACACGGCCACGACCTGCGTGAACATCAGGATCGACATGCCGTTGCCGATCCCCCGCTCGGTGACCAGCTCGCCCAGCCACATGACGGTGCACGTCCCGGCCACCATGGTGACGACGATCACGGTGACGGCGAGCAGGCTCTGGTCGTGCAGGAGCGGGGTGGAGCACCCCGGCAGGAGCTGCCCGGTGCGGGCCAGCGCGACGACGGTGGTGGCGTTGAGGGTCGCCAGCCCCACGGTCAGGTACCGCGTGTACTGGGTGATCTTCGCCTGGCCCGCGTGGCCCTCCTTCCTGAGCTGCTCCAGCCGGGGCACCAGGACGGCGAAGAGCTGCATGATGATGCTGGCCGTGATGTACGGCACGACGCCGAGCGCGAACACCGACAGCTTGAGCATCGAGCCCCCGCTCAGCAGCTGCATCATGTCGAACAGGCCGCCCCGCGCCGACCCCATGCACTGCTGGATCGCCACGACGTTCACGCCCGGCGACGGCAGGAACTGCCCGAACCGGAAGAGCGCGACGACTCCCAGCGTGAACAGCAGCTTCTTGCGCAGTTCCGGCACGCGGAACGCCCTGGCGAACACGGTAAGCATGAGCCTTGAGTCTGGCCCTGGGGCGGCGCGGGGTCGTCCGCTGAGGCGCGGCACCGGCGTACGCAGATCCGCGTACGCGGCAGACTGGCCGCATGACTCCTGTCTGGGTGATCAGCGGGCCGCCGGGGGCGGGCAAGTCCACGGTGGCGGCGGCGTTGCTGGCCCGTCTCGACCCGCCACCCGCCCTGCTCGACAAGGACACGGTGTACGGCGACTTCGTGGCCAAGGTCCTGGAGGGGTACGGCAGGGAACCGGGCGAGCGCGAGGGCCCGTGGTACGACGAGCACGTCAAGCGCTACGAGTACGCGGGCCTGACTCGGCTGGCCAGGCAGATCCGCGGACACGGCTGCCCGGTGATGCTCGACGGGCCGTTCACCAGCCAGGTCCACTCGGCCGAGCTGTGGCGGCGGTGGGTGGAGGAGCTGGGCGGCCCGCCCGTCCACCTGGTGTGGGTTCGCTCCGACGGGCCGACGCTGCGCGAGCGCCTGGTCGCCAGGGGCCTCGGCAGGGACGCGGGCAAGCTGGCGGCGTTCGAGGCGTACCTGAAGGCGATCATGGTGGACGAGCCTCCGGCCGTCCCGCATCTGGAGATCGACAACCGGCCGGGAGCGCCGCCCCTGGAGGCGCAGCTCAGCACGGCGGGTATGCGGCCAGCACCTGGTTGGCCATGATCCACCGGGCCCCCGCCTCGTAGGAGGCTCCGAGCGCCCGCAGGCCGGGCGGGCTGCTGGCGCTGCTCGACAGCCTGGTGGACGCGGGCAACACGGTCGTCGTCGAGCACGACCTGGACGTGGTCAAGCACGCCGACTGGGTCATCGACCTGGGCCCGGAGGCGGGCCAGCACGGCGGCGAGGTGGTCTTCGAGGGCACCCCGGCCGCCCTCAGCCAAGCCTCCACCTATACAGCGAAATATCTCGCTAAGTCACTCGGTACTGCTCGTCACGGACGTCGATGATCGCCATGTGCCCCGGCAGGTGACCGATCGCGAACTCGACCCCGCTGGCCATGATCGCCGCCTGCGGCGTCATCCCGCACGCCCAGAACAGCGGCACCTCCCCCTGCCGTACCTCCACGGGGTCGCCGAAGTCGGGCCGTCCGAGGTCCTCGACCCCGATGGCGGCCGGGTCCCCCACGTGCACAGGCGCCCCGTGCACCAGCGGATACCGTCCGGTCACCTCGATCGCGAGGTCCACCAGCTCCTCGGGCACCGGACGCATCGACACCACGAGCGGGCCCGACAGCGGGCCCGCCGGCTCGCACGCCACGCTCGTGCGGTACATCGGCACGTTCGTCCCGAGCTCCAGGTGCCTGACCGGGACCCCCGCCCGCAGCAACGCCTGCTCGAAGGTGAAGCTGCACCCGATGAGGAACGGCACCAGGTCGTCGCGCCACTCCTCCACCACGTCGTCGAGGTCCGCGACGGGCCGCCCGTCGCGGTAGACCCGGTAGCCGGGCAGGTCGGTGCGCAGGTCGCCGGGGAACAGTTCGGTGGACCA
Organism: Nonomuraea sp. NPDC005983; assembly: GCF_040614375.1. Taxonomy (NCBI): domain Bacteria; kingdom Bacillati; phylum Actinomycetota; class Actinomycetes; order Streptosporangiales; family Streptosporangiaceae; genus Nonomuraea; species Nonomuraea sp. NPDC005983. Next base: position 15,195 of record NZ_JBEXUP010000158.1, on the reverse strand, counting down.
CACGCCGGGTTCGCCCACGTCGAGCACCGGGCAGGCCTGAGCGTTGCGGCGGGCGAACAGCAGCAGCTCGTAGCCGAGCCGCCGGGGCACCGCGATCAGGTTGGCCTGCGTCCAGCCCCTGCACCAGCCCGCCGTCGGCACCCGCACCCCCGCGCGGAAGCGCTCGCGTGCCTGCGCGGGTGTCAGGTCGGTGCCATCCACGTCTCGACAGTACGCCTGACGAGTGATGTTGTGCTGTGCGGCGTTCGTTCACCGGGAGCAGGGCCGTGGGGCAGTTGTAATCTCTTGGGGCATGGGGGCGTGGAACGCGGAGAAACAGGGCACATCCGGGCCGGCAGGTCCCGTCCCCTCCTGGCAGGCGCCCAGCGACACCGAACGTGCTCTGTACGAGGCCAAGCTGCGCGGCGACTGGGCCGCGTACTTCGACGTCCTCGCCGGCGCGGACCTTTATCACGCGATGTCACGCGCCCAGGCCGACTCCAAGCCCGGCTGGGTCTTTTACAACGCCGTGCCCTGGGGCCCTCGGCCTGACTTCAGGTGTCTTGTGTTCCTCACCGACGGGATGCTCCCGGCGCCCGCGGCCGACCCGGTCTTCTTCGAGGCCGACCTGGAGCAGCTGGCCCAGGACTGGCCCCAGGACGACGAGTGGCTGGCCATCAACCCCGGCACCCCCTGTGAAGCGTTCTTCCCCGCGACGGCCGCCCATCGGCAGGCGTGGCGCCGACACGCCGGCCGGATGCCGAACCCTCGCCGAAACGAGCTGCGCACGCTGTGGTCCGGGGGCCCGCTGCACGGCCCCGTCGCCCACGGTCTCGCCTGCGGGGCCCTTCTCTGCGTGAACAACGCCTCACTCTGGAACGCGATGGGCTGGCATGGCACCGGCTACGTCCGCGAGAGGAGACGGCTGGAGGAGTGGTGGGAGATCACCAGCCGAGAGGAGTGGCTGCACGCCAAGGAGGGGCTTCTCAAGGGCCGGATGAGCAGCCCGTTCTGGGGATTCGTGCTGCGCATACGCAGCACGCTCGCCCGTGACTTCGGCGGCGTGGTCGAGGTGGACCACTGGCGGCAGGTGACCTCTCGAGTCATTCGGCACCGCGCCGCGGAGGAGACCACCCCCGACGGGGTCACCAGGACGACCCCCCACAGCGACTCCGAGACGGAGGCCCAGGTCGCCGGAGCGCAACGGCTCATCGGGCGAATCACCCGGTACGAGGCGCGATTCCGGGCGGACGGGCTGCTCGCCGAGGGCCGGTTCGTCCGCACGGTGGAGGCGTGGGACTACGGGCGGGCCTCGAAGATGGCCCGCTGGGGACTCGGTGCCCGCTACTGCGACCTGGCGGAGGCCGAACAGACGGTCCTCCACGCCGGACAGGTCAGCAAGATCAACTACCGCTCCTGGGAAGAGTTCTCGGCGGCCTACATCCTGGGACGTTGCCTCCACTTCGACGAGGAGGAGTTCGGCGACTGGTACGAGGACATGCTCAAGGCGCACAGAATCCTGACGACCGACCCGAACAGTCCCTGGCTCAACATCCCCTTCACCTGACCAGGCCGCACAGCAGGCAGTTCCGCGCCCAGCTGTGAGCGCGGCTGAGCCGAACCTGACCACCGGCCCGACTCAGACGGACAAGACGGCCACCTCGGCTCAGACGGACGAGACGACCAACCCGGCTCAGACGCGACTCAGACGGACGATCAGCCCGACTCAGACGGACGAGACGACCGGCCCGACTCAGACGGACGTGACGACCGGCTCGACCGGCCTGGCCGCGCGTTCGTCGTAGACCTGGCGGGCGGCCAGCACCTCGTCGGCGTGCTCGGCCGACCAGGCGGCGACGACCCGCAGCATGGCGGTGGCGCTTCTGCCCAGGTCCGTCAGCTCGTACTCGACGCGCGGAGGGATGGTCGGGTAGACGGTGCGGGTGGCCAGGCCGTCGCGTTCCATCGCGCGCAGGGTCTGGGAGAGCATCTTCTGGGTGATGCCGTCCAGCATCCTGCGCAGCTCGTTGAAGCGCCTGGGGCCGTCGAGCAGGGCGCCCATGGCGAGCATCGTCCACTTGTTGGTGAGCATGTCGAGGACGGTGCGGGGCTTGCACGCCCGCAGGAACGCGTCCGCGCCGCCGTACGCGCGGAGATCCGGAAACCTAGTACCCATGAGGTACCTGAATACCAAACGGGTGCCTTCTTCACAAGGGATACCGAACCAGCAAGCATGGCAACATCCCACTCAACGAGGAGATGTCGCAACATGCGCGCAATCGTTCACCGTTCCTTCGGCGGTCCCGAGGTGCTGGAACTCGCCGAGGTCGAGCGGCCCGTGCCGGAACGGCACGAGGTGCTGGTCCGGGTCCGGGCGGCGGGCGTGAACCCGCCCGACTACAAGCTGCGGCGCACGCCGTTCCCGCCGCGCTACACCGAGCCGCCGCTGACTCCCGGCTGGGACGTGTCGGGCGTGGTCGAGGAGGCCGGACGCGCCACCGCCAGGTTCAAGCCCGGCGACGAGGTGTTCGGCATGCTGAACTTCCCGTACCCCGCCAGCGCCTACGCCGAGTACGTGGTGGCCCGGCCGCGGCAGTTCGCCCGCAAGCCCGCCGGGGTCAGCCACGTCCAGGCTGCCGCGCTGCCCATGGCCGCATTGACGGCGTGGCAGGCGTTCGAGGACGTCGCCGAGATCCGGCCCGGCCAGCGGGTGCTCGTCCACGCGGCGGCGGGCGGGGTCGGCCACCTGGTCGTGCAGCTCGCCAAGCTGCGCGGCGCGTACGTCATCGGCACCACCAGGGCGAGCAAGCACGACTTCGTGCTCGGGCTGGGCGCGGACGAGGTGATCGACTACACCGCCGTCGACTTCGCCGAGGCCGTGTCCGGGGTCGACGTCGTGGTCGACCTGGTCGGCGGCGACTACCCGCGCAGGTCGCTGCCGGTGCTGCGCCCTGACGGCACGTTCGTCGGGGCAGCGGGCATGTCCGGCGAGGACATCGAGGCGTACGAGAGGGCGGGCGTCCGGTCGAACAGCTTCAGCGTGGAGCCGGACCACGCGGCGCTGGAGTCGATCGCGCAACTGGTGGCCGACGGGAAGCTGGCCGCCCACGTGGACCAGGTCTTCCCGCTGGCCGACGCCGCCAAGGCGCACGAGCTCATGGAGAGCAGCGCGTTCACCGGCAAGCTCGTGCTGGACGTTTAGTACTCGACCTCGAACGTGTGGGGCCCGAGGGTGAAGCCGGCGCCCTTGGGCACCACGTAGCCGTGCCCGACGAGCTTGGCCAGGCTGCGCCGCACGTCCTCGTCGCTGAGGCCGGTGGCGTGCACCAGCGCGGCCAGCTCGGCGGTGCCGCCCCCGAGCACCTGCGACGCGACCGCCTCGTACACGTGGATGTCGACGTCCGACAGGGCCTGCACGTCGTGATCGCAGTCCATCAGCGCTGCCTCGCTCCCTCCCTGAGCCGTTCCGGGTCGACCTGACGCTCGGGGTAGCGGCGCAGGTACTCCGATTCGAGCTCGTTGGTCCTGGACGTGTGCGTCGCGAGCGCGTCGTCCGAGCCGTGCAGGAAGGTGTCGGTACGGGTGGCATGGAGATGCCGCAGCTCACGCAGCAGGTCGTGGTCGTCGAGTTCCCTTGGGTCGATTCCCATCATCGTCATGGGGTGCCCCCTACCCCAGAAGACCCCCGACATTATCTGTCATATTTCCTGACATAAGCCATTGTCTGGGTGAGATGCCCGCTTTACCGTCCCGTTATGGACCTCGAGCTCAGGCACCTCAGGATCGCTCAGGCGGTCGCGGACGCTGGAAGTGTCAGCAAGGCCGCGTCCCTGCTCGGGTTGGCGCAGCCCGCCCTGACCGCCCAGCTCAAGCGCGTCGAGCGGTTACTCGGCGGCGCCCTGTTCGAGCGCGACCGACGCGGCGCCAGGCCGACCCGGCTCGTCGACCGGGGGCTTCACACCGGGAACGATCTACGAGACCGACGTGGCCACCTGCACCCACCTCGCCCAGGTCGGCCGCGCCGTGGTGCTCTGCCAGGCCACCCACCAGGCCGCGCCCGGCCTGGTCATGGTGTAGTCATGACCGCCGCTCCGGCCGTCGCGGCGAAACCGCCGTCCGGAGTGGTGGACGCCCTCCAGCGGGACCTCGGCATCACCAAGGAACAGGCGGTGAACCGCCTGGTCAACGAGGCACGCGGCAACAGCGCGGCGCCGGGGCTGCGCAAGAAGCTCGCCGACCGGTACGCCGGCGCGTGGTACGAGGGGCCGGAGAGCGTCTTCGTCGTGACCGGCGTCGACAAGGCCGACACCGGCGCCATCGCCGCCGCCGGCGCGCAGGCCAAGATCGTCACGCGGACCCTCGCCCAGCTCACCGCCGCCAAGGACGGCCTCGACCGGGCGTCCGCGGCATTCTGCCCGTCCGCGGCTCGGCGGTCACCCAGGTGGGCGGCGCGCTCTGCCGCTCCGGCTCGACCCCCCAGTGGCACTGCGGCACCGTCCAGGCGCTCAACTCCACCGTCAACTACCCCGAAGGGACCGTGTCCGGGCTTACCCGCACCAACGTCTGCGCGGAGCCGGGCGACTCCGGCGGCGGGTCCATCTCCGGCGACCAGGCGCAGGGCATGACGTCCGGCGTCTCCGGCGACTGCAGCAGCAGCCGGCTCACGCCAGGCTGTACTCCCAGCCGGGCTTCCAGTCGAACGGCGCGTCCACCGACTCCTCCAGCGGGACCCCTTCCAGCAGGTACTGCAACGCCCACCGGTTGGCCGAGTGCGAGATGACCAGGACCACGCATCCCTGCCACTCCTTCATCACGTCCTCAAGGAACGCCGCCGTCTCCCCCACGACATGCCGGTAGCTCTGCCCGCCCGGCCACGGCGCGTCGATGTGCCTGCGCCGCAGCGCCGCCACCTCGGTGACGGGCCGCCCGTTGTAGATCCCGTAGTCGCACTCCCTGAGCCGGGAGTCGAGCCTGATCTCCTTGCCGTCCGGAAACGCGATCTCCGCGGTCTGCACGGCACGCCGCAGATCGGACGCGTACACCACGTCCACGTCCCGCCGCCGCGCCCCCAACTCAGCGGCCAGCTCACGCCCCGCCGCGGACAACTCGCCCGGCAGCCACCCGGTGGCGATGCCGATCTCGTTGTCCACGGTGATCGAGTGCGTCTCGTAGATCAATCTGACGGCCATGATCCGACGCTACCCGGGAGGCACCGCCCCAGAGGAAGAAATTTCGCATCCGCCCCCTCTCACATCAGGGAGTCTGGTACCCCGCGACCGCCACTGCGACTATGATCGCTTTGGACTCCATCTTCCCTCGCGGGCATGAAACAATGTGCGGTGCGGGCGGTCACACTGGTGGCGCAAGGGGGCATACCCGGATCCGATGCTCTACTCTTAGCCTGCCGTAAAGCCTCCCGCAGGCCAGACAACTGAATCCAGGGGCGGTAGCTCAGCCGGTCAGAGCATCGGACTCATAATCCGTGGGTCGTGGGTTCAAGTCCCACCCGCCCTACCACTCTTCACCTCGGATCATGCTTCTGAGCAGGGGTTTCACCTCACGGCGACCTGAGCTCAACATGCAGCCACACGTCACCGGAAGCAGCCGCATGCCACCCTTCCCGGAATATACGCGGAATGGATCTTGGGACGTTTCCCCAGGTCGAGGTGGCAATTCGGATGCGTTGTTTGGAGATTCCGCGACAACGACGAAGGACCCCGAGGTGTCCCGGGGTCCTTGTGGGAGAGGTTCTGTCACGCGGCGTCGAGGGCTTCCAGGATGCGCTGGTTGGCGACCTCCCGTTGGCCGTCGATGCACTTGGCGTAGACGCGCAGGAGGACATCGACGCCGTGTCCCGCCCGTTCGGCCGCTTCAGGGGCGTGAACGCCGGCGTTGAGCCACAGCGAGACGGCCGCGTGACGCAGGTCGTAGGGACGCGCCGCCAGCGGTGAGGCGACCTGGTCGGGTGTCAGCGCGTATGCGCGTGCCTCGTGCCAGACCTTTGACACCGTCGAGCCTGGGAACGGCTTGCCCGTGCCGGTCCTGAACAGCCGGCCGTCCTTGGACACCCCATGCTGTTCGAGGTGGCGACGCAGGATCTCGACGAGTTCCGGCGGGATCGGAACCGGACGTGTCTCCTTCTCGTCGCGATGCTTCAGGCCCCGCTCATCATGGCTCTCGCCCGAGTCGGTGTAGCGCCTGATGCTCTCTGGCCGGGTCTTCTCCAGCGTGAGCAGGCCCCATCCCTTCTCCGGCAGGTGGCAGTCCTTCTTGCGCAGGCCCGCAGCCTCACCGGGACGAAGGCCGCCGAAGTACATGCACGCGAACATCGCCACCATCATCGGCCCTCTCGTCTTGCCCACGTAGCCGACCGCGACGAGTAGTCTGCGGGCTTGCTGCGCGTTGATCACCGAACGGCGGTCCACCTCGCCGTTGACCTTGGCCTTGCGGAACTTGACCTTGTGCAGCGGGTTGCCGGACAGTTCCTCCAGCTCCACGGCGTATTCCAGGACGTGGTGGAAGACCGCCCGCTTGCGCCGGTAGGTCGAAGTGGCCGCGCGCTTGCCGTCCAGGCGCAAGGACAGGCCCTCCAGCGCGGCGCGGGTGTGCTTGGTCTCCTCCTCCAGCGCTTTCAACGGCAGTGACGCCTTCTCCAGCCAGCGCACGGCCTGAGCGATCTCCGGCGTCGGCACCGGACGTCGATCTTCAGGCAGGAAGGAGTACTTGAGCAGCGCCCGCCGGATGGTCTCGTCGTCAGGACGGCCGGGCAGGTCGCTGGTCAGGATCGGCGTCACGTAGGCGAGCGTGTCGGTCATCCCCTCGCGGGACTTGGCCGCCGCGTGTGGCCAGAAGGCTTGCACGTAGGCCACCGCGAAGGAGTACCAAGTGCGGGCGTCCTTGGCCTTGATCTTCGACAGAGGCAGTCCGGTGTCCTCGTCGAACGCCTCGCCGTTCTTGGCGGCCTGGCGCAGGTCGGACAGGAAGCTCTCGGCCAGTCCCTTGGTCTTGAAGGTCACGGACTTCTCGCGAGCGCCTACGGTCCAGCGGACGGTGTGCGAGACGAGGCGGGCTTTCTTGCCGTCTCCGGCCGGTTTGGTGTTGGTCCTGATTTCCCAGAACTTGACCTTGTAGGAGGTGGTCATGCGGCGCTCCTGAGGGATTCGAGCCAGGCGTTGAGGTCGCTGCGGTAAATGCGGAGCTCGCCGTTGGGCAGGCGGATGCCCTCTGGTGCTTTGCCGATCTCGCGCCAGCGGTAGAAGGTGCGGCGGGAGACTCCGCCGAGTTCGTTGAGGACCTGGGCGACGGTGAGGAGTTCGTCTCGCTTGCTCATGCCGCCCTCCCCGTGTGCTCAGTTGCCGAAAGATCTTGTCCGTCTGCTTGGGCTTGGAGTTGGGCCAAGTGGGCTCGCCATCGTTGGCGTTCGGCCACCGTCCGCAGGAGGCGTACCGCCAATGGAGCGATGTTGGCGTCTCCTGCTGGGACGGGTTTCCAGACGTAGCGGTGGGGATCGGGTGGTGGCTGGTCGGTTTGGCCGAGGGCTTCGAGGACCCAGGTGTGGCGGTCTTGCTTGTGTTCGGCGAGGGTCTTGTTCGACCACTTGCGGGAGACCAGGACGCGGCGTCCTGCGTAGCCGAGGTGGTCGGGCTTGTGTGCCTTGCCCCGACATCGGCCGGGAGCCATCCCGGGTTTGGCGCCCTTGGGCTGGATGGCGTAGCGCAGCCAGTTCGCGCATGTGGGTGAGCAGGGTTCCCAGCGCAGGGCCTCAGCCAGCCGTCCGGCATGCTCGCGTTGCGCCGGGTTGTCGGGGTCGAGGCTGTCGCCGAGGGTTTTGGTCAGGTACTTGGACAGGTACCGGATGCACTGGTCGGCGTCCGGAGTGCCCGCCAGCACGCCCTGGACATCGACCTGCGCGCCGAAGCGCATCACGTGCAGGGGGTCGGCCGCCTCGTCGGCGTCGAGCTGGTCGAGCGCCTCGTCCCACGTCGGGAGCACCTCGCCGGTTGCCGGGTCGAGGTAGCCGACGCCCTCCTCCCAGACCGGCAGGTGGTCACCATCGAAGACGACCCGATCAACGGCAGGCCACCACACTTGGTGGTAGGTGGCCGCCGCGATCTGCTTGATCTCCGCGCGTGGGAGGGTGCCCCGGATGGCCATGTGCAGATGCGGGGCGAGCCGCTTCTGAGGCTCTACCGTGGCGAAGTACTGCACGTCGTAGCCCGCGACGCGGCGCAGGTTCTGCACGAACCGATCGACCAGCTTGGAGAAGTGCAGCGCATCCCGGGCGGCCCGCGCGTAGTCGTAGGTGTCGGGATCGAGCGGTACGCCATCGCGGATCTTGCCGTAGGACGGCAGAGTGAGCGTGACGAACAGCGAGGGCCGGTAGACCTTGCCGTCCGAGCCGGTGAACGTGCGCCCCAGCGTGGTGGCTGTCATCTTGCGCTTGGGCAGGTCCGGCGCGTCCTGCCGCCGCCTGGTCGAGCGGTTGCGCTTGGGGACGGTCCGGCCGAGGACGTTGCCGCGCATGCCCGCCTCGTTGATCTCAGCATCGACGCCCTCGATGGCGGCGTCCCAGTCGGAGGCGTCTTCGCCGAGGCAGGCGGCTTGGTCACGGTGGGCTTGGAGGTCGGCGCGGAACTCGATCAGCCAGCGTTGTTCGTCGCTGGGTTCGTCCGGTGTGATGGCCGGCTCGTGGTCGAGGTGCCAGCCCTCCCGGCACTGGGCCATGCGGAGCTGCCGGTTGCGTTTGGCGCACGGCGGGCACTTGGCCTCCAAGGTGGCCCCGCACGGGACATCGACGATCTCCCAGGCTCCGGTGTGGGTGTCGAGCCGCTTGAGCGGGACGGGCCGGATGCACACGCCGTACTGCTTGGCGACCTCTTCGGCCACCTCACGAGCCAGGGGCATGGCCTGCCGCACGGCACGGGGTAGGGAGCGATGGGTCATGCAGTCCTCCCGTCGTCGGCGTCGGTGACGATGAGTGCGCTCTGGCCGCATTCGCGGCATTCGACCAGGGCGCGGGGCGGGTCGAGCCACAGCGCGTTCAGGGTGTGGCAGAGCGAGCAGCGCAGCCCGTCGAGGAAGTGGGCCGGCGTCATCGGCTCTCACCTCCGGTGAAGGTGGCGACCATGGCGCGGATGTCAGCATCGGAGACGTAGGCGGCCCGGACCCGGATCGGGTCGGGTGAGGTCTCCAGCCGGATATAGCCGATGCCCGCGCCCAGCTCGGGGTTCGGGGAGATCCGATCGGCCAGCGCTCCCCGGTCGCGTGCACCGTCGCCGAGCACCATGTCCACCTGCTCGGACTCGTCCAGCCGGAGGGCGATCTTGTCGGGGAACAGGTTGCGTATGGTCATGACCTCCTTGCGGGGGTCCTGGAGTGCCGCCATGACCCCGACTCCGACCGCGCGTCCCTGGGTGGTGAGCGTGGCCAGCGCGGCGGAGACGCGCCGCCGGAGGTCCTTGTCGGCCTGGTAGGCGGTCAGGAATGCGACCTCATCGACGATCACCAGGACGAACGGATCATCGACGGTGGGCGCGTGGGAGCGCTGGACGCCGCCGAAGCGTGCGGCCCGCTCCTGCATGACCTTGACAGCCTGTTCGAGCAGGTCGGCGCACTCTTCGGGGGTGGCCGCGTACCGGGTGCCGAACAGGGCGCGGCCGAAGGACAGTTCCATGAGCTTGGGATCCAGTGCCCAGATCTCGACCAGGTCCGCTTGCACGGCCGGGATGAGGGCGCGGATGGTGGACCAGATGATCGAGCCCTTGCCCGCTCCGGTGGCACCGGCCACCAGGACGTGAGTGCCGTGGATCTTCAGCAGCCACGGTCTGCCGTCCTCCTGGACGCCGATCTCGACGGGTCTCACGGTCGGCTCTGGTGGGATCGGGATCGCTGGCAACGGCGTGGCCAAGGGGTCACGTCGGGGGAAGGTCAGGGCCAGCCGTCCGGCTTTGACGACCTGGACGCGGCAGGAGGGCGCGCCGAAGCCGTGCGCCAGGTGGTCGATGCGGTCGGCCCAGTCCTTGACTGCTTGCCCGTCGAGCATGCGCACGCTGACGGTGTCCGCCCACGGGTTGCAGGTGACCTTGCCGAGGCGGGGCAGGTAGTCACGGCCGCGCAGGTGCCGGCCGAGCCCGGAGACGATCATGACGGGTTGCCAGTGACGGCGGTAAATGAAGATGAGCCGCCACCAGGCCAGCAACCGCCAGCCAACCAGTTGGGCGAACGAGGTGCGATTGACGATGGCCCACGTGATGAGCCCTGCAGGGACTGGCGAGACGAGGAGCAGCGCGGTCTGCCAGCCGTACAGCCAGCACAGCACGGACGGCGCCGCCAGGACCACGATGGCGATGGGGTGCCGCCAGATCGTACGGACGAGCCCGGCGAGCAGCCGCCAGGCGAGGATGACGATGGTGACGATGGCCGGGGTCTTGACGACGGCCGGACGGAAGACGACGGCCGTGTCAGGGGTGGTGGAGACGAGGTTGCGCACCTCGTCACCGGGAAGCCTGCGGAACATAAGCTAGATGCCTCTCGTGATGTTGGAGTCGTGGGAGAACCGAGGGGCCGCCGGAAGTTGGCGCTTCTGGCGGCCCCGCCTTGCTTGGTCAGGCCGCCGTGCCGGAGGCGGTCTTATCGCTGGCTGACTGGTCGGTGGCTGACTGGTCGGTGTGCAGGCGCTCGCAGTCAGCCAGGTAGCGAGCGGCGGCGTTGAAGATCTCGCGGGCGGTGGCCAGGTCGGCATCGGTGACCGCTCCGGCGCCGGTGGTGGAGATGCGCACGTGGGCCTCTTGCGAGGTGAATTCCAGGAACGGGCGCGGGTTGCTGAACAGCAGCCCGGAGCTGACTCGCAGCCTGGGCGTGTAGAACGAAACGCCCAGATGCGGGGCCTCGTCCGGCCCCATCGACAGCGTGACGTAGGTGTACGGGCCGAGATTGCTCACGCTGCCGCCCTCCCCTGAGGAGCCGCCTCACGGCCACCATTCAGGGTGAGCAAGGAACGCTCGACCGAGCGGGCGTAGCGGGCGGCCTCGTGAGCGAGCTGGCGCGCAAACGTCAGATCGTCAGCGGTGATCGGTCCCTGCGTGGTTACCAGGACGCAGGCGGCTCCGAAGTCGAGCGCCAGCACGGGCTCACGGTGGCCGTAGGGGCGGAGCAGGGTCCGGGCGGTCCGGCCAGTGGTCAGCCGGATCACGCTGGTTCGAGGGGTACGGCGACGGGTCATCAGGCGGCGTCCTTTGCGGGCTTGTTCTGGGTGGTCGGGCGGGGCGCGTACATCTCGCGGACCCGGATTGAGTAGGCGAGGCGACCGTTGCCGTTGACGTAAGGGGTCACGGTGATGTGGTCGAACTCGACCGGGATGAACGGGATACCGGCGACAGGTGCGGGCGGTACCGGCTGGACCGGCGCCAGGATCTTGACCGCAACCGTCTTCTGGGCGGGCTTGAGGGTCGGGTCACCGTCCATGACCGCGACCTGCCAGACCAGCTCTCCGGTCTGCTTGTCGCGGGCCTGCACGAACCGGCCGTTGGACGAGGCGTCGAAGTCCTTGACGGGCTCGACCTCGCCGACGACGTAACAGCCGTGCGGGAAGACCATGGCGAAGGTGACAGGGATGGGACCTTGCAGAGCCATAACGGCTCCTCTCTTGGATGTCAGACACTTGACCTATCAAGTGATGCTCTGAGAGTACGGCTAGCAAACTTGGTAGGTCAAGTGCCTAGGGGCGAGTGACGGCGATCTAACCAGCCGGATAGGTCGCGATGTCATGTTGTGTCGCGGTTGGTGCCGAACGCTGCTGGGCTATCCGAGGCGGCAGGGGAACAATCCGGATCATGAAATCGGGTCCGCCGGGCAAGGACGCCGCCTGGCCATGGCTGCTGTTCCTCTTATGGATCCTGGGCACACCCCTCTTGGGAGTGCTGTGGTTCAGCTACGGCTTTGCCCTGACCGGAGGGGAGTCGAGAAACAGGCAGCTCTCGCAGATCTGCGGAAACGCCATGCTGATCGCCGGTTTCGGCGCGCCCATGCTGGGGCTCCTGCTCGCCCTCGTCTCCAGGCGGCGCAGTGCCGCCACTGTGTTCGGCGTGGCCCTGCTCGCGGTGGCCGCTCCCTGGGCGTGGTTGGTGCTGCGCAAGTAGCTGGAAGGGCCGGTCAGCTGATGGGGTAGGCGTCTTCCAGTTCGTGACGGTCTGCCGCAAGTAGTACCTCGACCACGACCAAGGGCCGGCCGGAGGCATCGCGAACGGCGCCGAAGACCGCTAGGAGCGGGACGTTCTTGGGCATGCCGAGTTGCTTGGCCTCTTGAGCGGTGGGCATGCGGGCGGTGATCTGCTCCACGATGTGATCGAAGCGGACCCCCTTGCGAGACTGGAGATGCTGCCGGATGCCCTGAGGCAACGGCTCTCCGCTCGTCAGGTCGGTGCCCTCTGACAGTTCCAGGGGCAGCCATAGCGAGACCAGCTCGCTCGGCTCGCCATCGCGGACGATCAGGCGTCGGCGCAGGAACGCCTTGCTCTTGGGCTGTGCATCCAGCAACGCTGCCACCCGATTGGGCAGCGCGACGGCCCCGGCCTCGACCAGCTCGCCGACCGCGTTGGTCTCCGGGTTGGTCAGGTACGCCTGCCCTCGACGGTTGGACTCCACCGCTGCCATCGCGGGACGGCCGCGAACGAAGCGCCCCTTGCCCTGCTGGGACTCAATCCACCCCTGTTCACGCAGCACCCGAAGCGCCGCCACGACGGTGGGCCGCGAGACGCCGAACTCCTGGATGAGCTGGTGCTCGCTGGGAAGGAGGGAGCCGGGCGGGTAGGTTCCCGACTCGATACGCCGTTGAAGCTGCTGCACAAGCTGCGCATACTTCGGCGGCACGGACTCAAGTGACATTACGACCGTCCAACACCCGACAGGTTGTTTTACCAAGTTTGAGCGTAACCTGGGCCGGACCACGTGTCCACACCGTTCAGGTAACGCACGCCTCCACGAACAAACCCCGGCAGGTCAGACCAGCAGCAGGCAGGGGTTCCCCCTTCGGGATGACGCGCCGGCCCGCCTGCCGGGACGGTTGAGACACGACGAGGCCGGGAGAAAGCACGCCCGGTCCCCACCGACCAGGGCACTGTCACTGCCTCGCCGCGCCCGTCTCAGCGACCCTTGACGTACTCGGCCAGGATCGAGGCCGCGCCCCGCGGATCGTTGGTCGGGTGCCGCATGTTCGCGTCCGGCCAGGAGTAGTAAGCCCCGTGGTACTCGATGACCACCCGCACCGGCAGCCCAGGATGGGGCCGGGCCACCATCAGCGCGCTGTTGTTGTCGCGCAGTTCTGCGTTCACCCCGAGAGTGGTGAGCTCATCACGCAGCCGCACGAGCATACGCTCGGCAGCCCACCGCATGACATCTGCCGCCAGTTCGGCCGCGATCGGATTCATCTCCCGCTCCCTTCGGCCCGGCCGCTTGCGAGGCAGTCGAGACACTCCTGCTCCCCATGTGAGATCTGATCTTCGGTGCTGTCGCCGACGAGGAGCGCCCTCCGCGAGGCGCGCAGCTTGATCCCCCTCCCCCGGCATGCAGGGCAGGGCGTTGTCCCGCTGATCTCGTCTGGCCGGATCACCGTCGCCATCACCTCGTTCATCCGGCGTTCCCTGTGCCGGGAAGCCGCTTGACGTACCTTGTTGGTTGATGGCAAGTCCACCGGCAAATGGAGATCGGCAGCACCCCCGAACGGCCCCCTCTTGACTCCCCTCTTCGGCCACCAACTGTGAGGACTGCGCGTAGATGTCGGAGAACATCCCGAACGTCCAACTTCGTGCATGGCGGAACGCCAACCGGCTCACACGCGCCGAAATGGCGGACAAGATCAACGCCACCCCTGTCGGGGTTGCGGAGGGCCTGGCTTGTGACGAGGAGCGCATCCGGCGTTGGGAAGCGGGAGAGGTTCGATGGCCACGCAGCCCGTACCGGTTGGCGCTGACCCAGGCCACCGGGCGACAGCCGGAGGCATTGGGGTTCTCGCCCAACAGGTCGGGGTCGAGCCGGCTGATCGAAGCCTCCATAATGCCCATGGACGCGCTTCGCGCCGAGGCTGAGCTGTACGGCACCATGGAACTCGCCCAACAGCTCCAGGCGTCAGACGTTGGCACCGGCGCCCTTGAGGCGCTCGCCGAGGCCGTCGACCTGCTCTGTCGTGCGTACCCAGTGGTTCCCGCCCAGACCCTGCGTGACCGCACACAGAAGCGACTCGCCCAGGTCAGCCGCCTGCTGGGCGGACGGATCACCCTCGCTCAGCACCGCGAACTACTCGTGATCACAGGATGGCTCACGGCCCTACTCGGATGCGTTCACTATGACCTGGGCGAACGTGAGGAGGCTGAGACAGCCCGCAGGGCGGCTTACGACATGGGTCATCAGGTCGGACACGGTGAACTCATGGGGTGGGCACATGAGATGTCGGCATGGTTCGCCTTGGTTGAAGGCCGGTACGAAGACGTGGTCACGGCCGCCCGTATGGGCCAAGCCGTAGCCGGCACCAGCAGCGCCATGGTCCAACTCACCTTGCAGGAAGCCCGGGGACTGGCCCGCATCGGCGACCGCCGCGAAGCCGATCGCGCCCTGACACGTGGAGCCGAAATCCTTGGCACCCTGCCCATCCCCGAAAACCCGGACCATCACTTCGTGTTCGACCACAGCAAGTGGATCTTCTACGCTGCCACTGCCTACACCTGGCTCGCCGACGACGACCGCGCCGAGGAACACGCCCGCGAGACAATCCAGATGCACACCCGCCCGGATGGCACTTCCAACGCCCCCATGCGGGTTGCCGATGCGCACATAGATCTCGGCATCGTCTACGCCCGACGCGGAGACCTCGATGCCGCCGTAGAACAGGGCATGGCCGCATTCGACATCGACCGCCGGTCCCTCACCGACCTCGTCAACCGCGCGGGAGACCTTGATCGCGTCCTGCGTCAGCGCTATCGCCGTGAAGCACTCGCCGAAGAGTTTCACGAACGGTTTGTGACAGCTCGAAGGGCCCTCACCAGCCGCCGTCCGGAACTGCTCGATTGACGGCCAGGCAGGTATAGCGGTCTGTCGCATTGCCGAGTTGTTCTTATAGGGATCAAGCGGCGGCGCGGCGCGCCGCCGCACCCCCGGCCCTCCGCCCGCCTGCCGTCCGGGCGGGAGATCTGAACAGCACACCTCTGAACAACCAAACCACAAAAC
>NZ_JBEXUP010000157.1:18036-19812 GCF_040614375.1 Nonomuraea sp. NPDC005983 | reverse complement strand
GAGGGTGTGGGAGAGTAGGTCACCGCCGGACAATCTTTTGGTGAGGGCGGGAAGGGGATCCCTTTGTGGGGTTCTCTTCCCGCCCTTTCTGCTTTTGTGCGTTGAAACGGGTTTCCGCTGATTCTGGTGTTGAACGGAGCCCCTGTCTCTGTGCGATTCCCTCTGCGTGTGGCGTTCGTGGCTAGAAAGCCATTCCCAGAGTTCTCATCGTCACTCGGGTTGAGCTGACCTATACGGACGCACGATGAAGGTGCCCCAGCCCAAGTACTGTCTGCCGTATTCCAGGTGGGAGCGGCGGGCGCGCGTCAGGAATTCGTGGAATTGCTGCGCATCCGGGTCTGTCGGGTGGTCGCGGAGCCAGTCGCTGAGCGTCCACCATTGGCCGGCAACGTATCTGTCCCAGTCGTCCTGGTCTGCTAGAACCATTTCCAGGAGTTCGAAACCTGCGGCTTCGAAGCGCTCCGCCGTCCCGGCAAGTGAGACGCATGTGTCTTCTGAGATGCCAAGCGACTCATATGCTTCGAGGGGCGGAGGGCTGGTCCAGAAGCACTCACCCACGATCGCGATCCCGTTGGGCCGTAGGTGGCCTCGCATGAGATCCAGAGTGCCGGTGAGGCCGCCGCCGATCCAGGTCGCCCCGATGCACGAAACGACGTCGTACGTCTGCGGATCGTCTTTGTAGGCGCCGGCGTCTGCTTTGACGAAGCGCACCTGATCGGCCACGCCGAGCTCTTCGACGCGCCTTCTCGCGGCTTCGAGGAAGACGTCGCTGATGTCGACGCCGGTGCCCTCTACGCCGTGCTGGGCGGCCCAGCGGGCGAGGAGTTCGCCCTTTCCACAAGCGAGGTCCAGGTGGCGGAGGCCCGGTCGGATACGGCAGATCTCACCCAGGAGATCCAACTTTCCGACGGTGAAAGGGTTCAGTACGCGGTGTCTGGACTCAGCGATTTCATGGAAGCGCAGTGACATGTCGTGAAGTCTTCCGAGGATCCCTGGAGAGTGCGAATGATTTACCTGGCTAGCAGTGGGCCCAGGGACGTTCTGCGGCTTGCTAGGCTGGAGGGGCCGGGCCACCCACGGGTGGCCTTCGTCGCGTAAGGCCCGGGGTCGGGCGGCGGCAGCCACGGTGGACCGTCGTTTGGAGCACGGGACCGCTGAGTGAGCCAACGAAATGGACCAGAAGTGAACAGAGACAACGGATCGGACGGCGGGCAGCGCGACCGCGGCGACAACGGAGAGAGGCGCCCGTACGACGGAAACAGAGGCGGTGGCTACGGCGCCCGCGGGCGCGACGAGCGCGACAGCAGGGGCGAGCGTCCGTTCCGTTCCGACGACAGACCGCGCTCGTCCGATCGTGGGCCGCGTCGTGATGACGACCGCCGGCCTTACCAGGGCCGTGACCGAGGCGCCGGCGAGCGCTCCGGATATCGGGGGCGCGACGACCGTGGCTCCGGGGGGGGCTTCCGCGATGACCGCGGTCCGCGCCGTGAGGGCGGTTTCCGTGACGACCGTGGCCCGCGCCGGGATGATTCTTCGCGAGGCGACGACCGCCGCACGTACCAGGACCGCGACCGCGCCCTCGGTTTCCGCGGCCGTGACGACCGCGGTCCGCGCCGTGAAGGCGGAGACCGCGAGGATCGTGGTCCGCGTCGTGAGGGCGGCTTCGGTGGCCCGCGTCGTGACGATGAGCGTCGTTCGTTCCGGGACCGTGACGATCGTGGTCCGCGTCGTGAGGGCGGCTTCGGTGGCCCGCGTCGTGATGACGAGCGTGGTTCG
>NZ_JBEXUP010000157.1:0-17936 GCF_040614375.1 Nonomuraea sp. NPDC005983 | reverse complement strand
TTCCGGGACCGCGATGATCGTGGTCCGCGTCGCGAGGGCGGTTTCCGTGACGATCGTGGTCCGCGCCGTGAGGGCGGTTACGGCGGTCCGCGTCGTGAGGGCGGCTTCGGTGGCCCGCGTCGTGACGACGAGCGTGGTTCGTTCCGGGACCGCGATGATCGTGGTCCGCGTCGCGAGGGCGGTTTCCGTGACGATCGTGGTCCGCGCCGTGAGGGCGGTTACGGCGGTCCGCGTCGCGAGGGCGGTTACGGCGGCCCGCGTCGCGAGGGCGGCTTCGGTGGCCCGCGTCGTGACGACGAGCGTGGTTCGTTCCGGGACCGCGATGATCGTGGTCCGCGTCGTGAAGGCGGAGACCGCGAGGATCGTGGTCCGCGCCGCGAGGGCGGTTACGGAGGACCTCGGCGTGAGGGCGGATTCCGGGATGACCGGGGTCCCCGCCGGGACGGCGACGAGCGCAGGCCGTACCGTGACCGGGACGATCGTGGTCCGCGCCGTGAGGGCGGTTACGGCGGCCCGCGCCGTGAGGGCGATGACCGGTCGCGGCCGTTCTCGCGCGAGCGCGAGCAGGGTTCCGAGGGCACCCGCGCCAGGTATGGACGTCGCGACGACGAGAGCGCTCCTCAGCGCGAGCGCCTCCCCGACGTCGCGCCTGACATCACCGCGGACGAGCTCGATAAGGAGGTCCGCGAGGAGCTGCGCTCCCTGCCCGGCGACCTGGCCGAACTGGTGGGCAGGCATCTGGTCGCGGCCGAACGCGCGCTCGGCGACGACGACCCCGACCGTGCGCACGAGCACACCAAGGTTGCTCGGAGGTTCGCCGCGCGCATCGGCGTGGTGCGAGAGGCTGCGGGCATCGTCGCCTACCGGGCCGGGCACTTCTCGGAGGCGCTCAGCGACCTGCGCGCCGCCAGGAGGTTGACGGGCTCCGACGCGTACCTGCCGGTGATGGCCGACTGCGAGCGTGGTCTCGGACGTCCTGAGCGCGCCCTCGATCTCGTCCGCTCGCCCGAAGCCGAGCGTCTTGAGCGGCCGGAACGCATCGAGCTGTCCATCGTGGAGTCCGGTGCCCGCCGTGACCTCGGGCAGTTCGACGCCGCGGTCATCACGCTGCAGCGGGTGGCCGAGCTGCGTGACCCGCAGCCGAGGCCGTGGTCGGCGCGGCTGGCGTTCGCGTACGCCGACGCGCTTGCCGACGCCGGGCACCAGGAGGCGGCCACTGACTGGTTCGCCCGAGCGATGGCGTTCGACGAGGACGGCGAGACCGACGCCGCCGAACGCTACGCCGAGCTGACCGGCGCCGTCATCGAGGACGTCGAGGAAGACTTCGACGACGCCGCACACGTTGAGGAGGCGGACGAGGAAGTGGACGAGGAGGCGGACGACGCCGCCACGTTCGCCGAGGCCGGCGACCTCCTGGACGGCCCTGCTGCGGACGTTCCCGCAGCAGACGACTCTGCCGCGTCCAGCTCCGCCGCGGAATCTCCCGCATCTGCCGAGCCCGAGGCGAGGGTGGAGCCCGAGCCCGCCGCTGGATCCGAGGCGGAGGCCGCGAAGGTCGAAGCCCAGCCCGAGGCGGAGGCCGCGAAGGTCGAAGCCCAGCCCGAGGCGGAGCTGGTGGCGGACGTTCCGGCCATCACCCCGGCGTTCATCGAGCCGGACTTCGGTGACATCCTGAGCGAGCCCGAGCCGTCGGCCGAGGACAAGGGCAAGCGCGAAGACTGACGTCCCGGCCCCGCCGTACGATGCTGTACGGCGGGGCCGCTTGTCCTCCTTGTCTGGCAAGGCATCTGCTACGGCGTGGCCTGCTTACGTCCCGTCCTGACTTGACGCCGCGTCACTTCATCTCGTGGAATTTGGCGAGACGCGGTTGAGCCAGTGGAGGATGCCTGCCACATTGGACGGTGCTCCACTCAGCAGCTCGAACTGCTGGGCCGTCTCGTCGTCCTCGGCTTTGAGAGCTGTGTAGCGCTCCTTGGTGCGGTCGCGGACCATGGCGACGGCGTGGTCGAGGTCCAGGCCTTCGGAGTGAGCCTGGCGGGTCAGGTCCACCCAGATGCGAAGTTCCTCCGCCGACCGATCCAGTGTCTCCTGGACGGCGTCCACCGGCCCGTAATGGCTGAACAGCAGCCGTTGCGGGCCAAGCGCCCCGAACAGGGCGATCGAGTTGAGCGCGGTCTCCAGGTCGAAGTCCGGCGGCGGGGTCGCGGGACGCAGGTCGCCGGTCTGCGGCAGATAGACGCCCGCCGCGTCGCCCACGTACAGGTCGCCGGTGGCGGAGTCGACCAGGCCCACGTGGTGCTTTGCGTGGCCAGGGGAGTAGTGGCTGTTAAGCGTCCTGCCGTTGCCGAGGTCGATGGATCCGGTGTCGCCGAGCGCGACAATGCGCTCGGCGTCGGTCGGCGACAGCTCGCCGAACAGCGTGTCGAGCTGGTCACCCCAGACCATCCGCGCACTCGCCATCAGCCTGGACGGATCGGCCAGGTGCCTCGCGCCCTTCTCATGCACCACAATCTGCGCGGACGGGAAGAACCGCGCGATGTCCCCCACGCCCCCTGCGTGGTCCAGGTGAATGTGCGTGACCACCACCGTGGCCAGGTCCTCCGGGCCCACGCCGAGCGTGGCGAGCGCGTCGCGCACGATCGGAGCGGAGGTCGAGGTGCCCGTCTCCACCAGGCACGGACGGTCTCCCAGGATCAGGTAACCGGCGGTGATCCCCGAGTACCCCGCCATCTTGGTGTCGATCTCATAGACGTCGCCGCCGAGGTTGGTGATGTTGTCCACAGGCACTCCCGCACGCCAGCCGTTATCCCCAGAACGGCGTTCGAGCCGATCCGGCCTTGCTCTCATCGTAAAGAGTGATCTCCAGCAGAGCACCCAAGGGAGGAAGACAATGGACCGGAACGAGGTCGTGCTGGTGGGAAGGCTGTCGGCGGCACCCGAAGAGCGGACCCTGCCGAGCGGCGACACGCTGACCAAATGGCGCATCATCGTCCGTCGCCGCCGTCACAGGCGCGGCGGCACCCTGACCGACAGCATCCCGTGCGTCACCTTCGACGCCGATACGGCCGCGTTGATCCGCAACCTGAAACCTCGCGACCCGGTCGAGATCACGGGCGCGTTCCGGTGTCGCGTCCACGGGCCGTCGGGCGCCAAGGTCTGGAGCTACGAGGTGGAGGTGGCGGGCGCGAAGGCCGTCGAAGCAGAGCCGGTCGATCCGCCCGACTCGATCGTCACCCTCACTTCTCCGCCGCCGCGCCCGGTCATCTACTTTGCGGAAGCAGGCTAGCCGCCCCGTCGGCGCCAGCTGGGGGTGACCGATTCCACATTCGTGATCATTTAGCTCATACGGATGGTGCCCGCGTTCAAGGGGGCAACCAGAGTGTCCGCTGGTTGATGCGGAGGTGCCCTGCGAACGGGGAAGTGTCACTTGGCCGCCTGTGAGAACTGGTTTCTGGGCGGGCGGCCGTCCAGTCGCGGTCGCTCCCAATGACGCTGGTCGGCGGGGGTGCCCGTCGAACGTTGAACGTGCTGGCGGACGTGGCATCAGGGGGTCGGCAACCTGCGACAACTATCTGCTGAGCGAGCATCGGCGGATACTCGGCGCGGCGAAGGGCCTTGCTCAGGTCGCTGTATCTGCCTGCTGTGACGTCCGTGGGGCTCCTACGGACGCTGGTTGTCGCTGGCGCACGGCGCCGTCGGTGGGACTGCGCCGTGCGTGGATGCGTGGGCGACGTTGCCATGGGCCAGTGGAGTCATAGGCCGTTTACGGCTCCAGAGAGGTAAGGGCGGCGGGGCGTTCGCTGTGTTCGAACGGGAGACGGGGAGGTGTGAAGGAGGCGGGAAGGGTGTTCGTGGTGGGAACCGGGGTGAGGGGGGCCGGGTCACGGGTGAGGGCTCGGCCGTGGTGAGGGGCTCAGTCGATGGCGAAGGTGCGCAGGACCAGGCCTGTTCGGGGCTTGGGTCCGAACGAGGTGGACTTGCGCGGTACCCGTTCCCCGCCCGCCGCGACCGCCAGCACGTCGTCAATGTTCAGCGGCTTGAGGATCACGGCGGTGCCGCCTGTCCGAACGGCCAGCTGTACGGCGGCTGCCGGGTCGTGGTGCACGATACGTACGGTCTGCTCGTCGTCGTGCATGCCCCAGACCTTCGGCAGGACGAACTCACTGAGAATCGAGGTATTCAGTGAGTTCCACCGGTCGGAGTGCTCAGCGGGCATGGCATGGGCGAGCTGCACCGGGTCGGGGTCGGTGAGCAGGTGACTGCTGCTCTCACCGGCGAGCAGGAAGGCCGGCTCAGCGGCCTCGTGGAGCGCGGCCAGCCCTTCGGCAAGGTTGGCGTAGTCATGCACACGCCAAGACCCCTTGGCGCGGGCGGCCGCCTCAGTGAGGGGCAGCCCCGGGATGACCCGGTGGATGGCCTTGAGGTCGGGTGGGTACGCGGTCGAGTCGACGAGCAGGGCGAGCCCGAAGTCCCACGGCCCGACGGGGGGCTCGGTGGGCTCACCAATCGGCCTTGGGGAGATGTTTGAGGCTGCTGGAGTTGGCCCCGGTGCGCCTGGTTCGAAGGTGGTGGCGTCCGATGTACTCGGTCCGGGCGGCCTGACTGGTGCGGGGGGTCGCCCTGGAGGCTGCTGGGGCGTACTGGCGTTGCGGGCGGCGTGTTCCAGGCGTTGGAGCACACGGTACGTCGCGTACCGGTGGTGGCCGTCGGCGATCAGGGCCTGACGGTCGTGAAGGTCGGCGTTGACGGCCTCGATCTCGGACTGCTCCGTGACGGCCCACAGACGGTGGGTGATGCCGTCCGCCGTACGGGCGTTCACCAGAGGTGGCCATGTGGACGCCACCTCGTCCACCAGGCGGCTGGTACTGCCGTTGCCGCCGTCGTAGAGGAGGAAAATGGGTTCGAGGTTCGCTTGGGTCGTGCTCATGAGGGCCAGACGGTCAGCGATGGGGCCAGGGAGGACGTCCTCGTGAGGGAGGATGATCCGTTGGGCCGGGTCGGCGAGCCCGATGTCGCCGATGAGGCCCCGCTGGAGGACGCCTGGTCCGCTCTGCTCGTATACGTACAGCGCCGCGAGGTCGTCGGGTACCAGGACACCCGTCTCCAGCCAGGAACGCAGTGTCTCCCGGGCATCGACGTATCGCTCATCGGCCTGAATCTCGAAAGTCCAGGCGGTGTCGCCGATCGGCTTCTCGGTCGCTGTCGGCAAGTGGCCGATCGCCGCCTTCGGTCGTATCGGGGCCGCGGCGACGTGTTTGCCGGACGTCTGTGGGGGCTCGTCTCCTGATGCCGGAGTCGCTCCAGGGCCGTCGACACCTGGGGCTCCGAGGGCTTCGGGGAGATTGTTCGCCCGTTCTGCGGACGTTCCGTGGATGTCTGCGCTCTCTGGAGTCTCGTGGGCGTTGCCATAGGGCCCGCCAGTGTTCGTGTCGGGGCGGCCCTGAGCATCGGCTGACACGATGCGGACTCCGCCTGGCGACTCGCCAGGTGCGGTGGGCTCGGTGGGTGCGACCGGGGCGGCAGGTTCGGTTGCCCCGGCGGGCTCGCTGGGTGCGGCGGGCTCGGTGAGCGTGACGGGTTCCGTTAGCGCGGCAGGCGCGGTCAGCTCTGCGGGCTCTGCGGGTTCGGTGGATGCGGTGGGCTCGGCGGACTCGATTGAGGGTGACGGGGACGGCGCGCAGGGAAGGATGAGGCGGACGACGTTGTTTGGATGGGTGTCCAAGAGGTCGCGGATGTCGCTGTCGCTGATCAGGTCGTAGGGCGGAGAGGTCACCTTGGCGGGGTCGTCCACAGCGAAACGGACGCCCCGGAAGGGCCGTAGCACCAGTCCATCGGGTACCGGCAGTTCAGGAGTCCCCATACCGGGCATGCTCCCATAAGTGGCCGAGTCTCCCGGAAGTCGCCCCAACGTCCCGGCGGTGCCCGAGCCCGTTACGGGTCGTGCGGAACCGTTGCCTGTCGCTGAAGGAGCCCTCACGCATGGTCCAAGGTAGGAACGCCCACGATGATTCCCCCGGAACCCCTCGAGGCGACGTCTATGACTGGTATCAGCGGGGGGTGAAACTGCTGAAAGAGGGCAGTCCCGCGGCCGCGGCCGCGTTGCTGGAACGGGCCGCGGCGGCGGAGCCCGATTCTCGGAGCATCAGGGAGGCGCTGGCCAGGGCCCAGTTCAACTCGCGACAGTATGAGGAGGCCGCGGCCAGTTTCCGGCGGATCGTCGACGCGAATCCAGCTGAGGACTATGCCTATTTCGGCCTCGGTCTGTCGTTGTGGCGGACCGGCGACGTGGAGGGTGCACAGGAGCCGCTCGCGATCGCGGTGGCCATGCGACCTGACGAGCGGCATTACGTGTCTGCGCTGAGGAACGTCCGAGCCACGTTGCGGGCTCGCCGCGAGATGTAGTCAGACGGTCGTGGGCCACGCCACGGGCGACGCATCGGCAGCACCGGCTGCCAATCAGGGACGGGCATGGTCTGCGGCGCCGGTGTGCTGCAGTTCGGCGACGACGTTGCGAACCCGTTCGAGCAGCGGGCTGGTGTCGTCGGCTCGCCAGACCAGGTGCAGCACAGTTGAGGTGCCGGCCAGAGCCCGGGGCGTCACGCCGACGCGGCGCAGTGCGCGATGTGAGTCGGCCAGCACGGCTGCGCCGAATCCAGCCGCGACCAGTGCCAGCAGCGTCTGGACGCTGTGGCCTTCAGCGCCGACATGCGGCACGACGCCGGCGTGGTGGCACAGGGCGATGATCTCGTCGTAGGAACGGGGAGAGACGTCGCGTGGCCACAGGACCAGGGGGATCTGGCCGAGTGCGGACAGCGGGGGCAGGCTCTGTCCCGTATGCCAGCGGATGCCCTGCGGGCAGGAACAGCGTGAGCGGCTCGCGCCACCAGACCTGTGTGGCCAGGCGGGCATCTCGGATCGGCAGCCGCTGTACTGCGAGGTCGCACGTGCCGCTCAGCACGCCGGACGACATCTGGTTGTCGTTGAAACTCTCGACCAGCCGTAGATCCACCCGGGGCAGTTCGCGGCGCAGCCGTCCCAGTGCATTGCCGAGCGGTCCGTTGATGCCCGAGCCCGCGAACGTGATCGTGAGCTGTCCTGACAGCCCTTGGCCGGCCAGTCGTGCGTCGTCCAGCGCGGCCTGCGCTTCGGCAAGGACGCCACGCGCCCTTCGGCGAGCGCGGCCTTCTGACGATTATCAACGTCGGCTGACGGCGCGATGTCCCCGGCGATGCGCCCGAGGTGGAACAGCCGGCGGTGACGTTCTTGCGCAAGGCAGGCAGAAACCCCAGCTCGCTTCGCCCGGCTGGGGTTTCTGCACGCCTGGCCTCGTCGACCACAGCGAGTCTCACCGGAGCGCGTGCTCATCCGCCCAGGTCGCGATGGCCGTGGCGATCAGCTCGGGATGGTCTTCGGGAGTATGGTGCCCCGCGATCTCGTCGTACTGCCGGATCTCGAGGGCGGCCATGTTGGCTGCGCACCAGTCGATCATGTCCTGGTGCATCATCGCGCCGGGACCGGGCGTGAAGGTGAGCAGCAGCTTCGGCACCTCCACACTGCCGGCCAGCCACGTGTCGTACGCCTCGACCCGGGCCACGACATCGGCGGGCTCGCCGGCCAGCGGCATCGAGCGCGCCCACTGCAGCAGCGGCAGGCGGCTCTCCCGAGTTGGGTACGGCTTGCGGTAGATGTCCAGGTCGTCCTGGCTGATCGGGGTGGCAACGGTGCCCGGCAGCGCCTGCTCGAGGAAGGCGTTGTCGTCCAGGATCATCTTCTCGCCGACGCCCTGGGTTTTGATCGCCTGGAACTGCTGGCGGCCGCCGTCTGGGAACTCCTCCCAGGTCATCGGCTTGACGATGGTTTCGGTGACGGCGATGCCACGCACCCTGCCGGGGTGGCGGGAGGCCCAGTCGAAGGCCAGCGCGCCGCCCCAGTCATGGCCGACGAGGACCACGTCGTCGAGTTCGAGGACGTCGAACCAGGCGTCGAGATAGCGGGCGTGGTCGGCGAAGGTGTAGTCGACATCGGGTTTGCCGGACTCGCCCATGCCGATCAGGTCGGGGGCCAGGCGGCGGCCCTTGCCGATCGCCGGGAGGACGCCCCGCCACAGATGGGAGGAGGTGGGGTTGCCGTGCAGGAAGACCATCGGCGCCCCGGAGCCGATCTCCCGGTAGGAGATGGTGGAGTCGAGTACGTGCTGAACGGGCATGACAGGTCCTTCAGATGTTGAGGTTCATGATCCGGTCGACCGCGATCTCGATGACGATCCGGCCGGGTGGGTTCGGTGGCGGGACGGCATAGCGTTCGGCGTAGCGGCGGGCCGCGTCGCTGAGATGTGCCGGGTCGGTACGGATGGTGGCGGGGCCTTCGAGGGTGACCCAGCGGAACCCGGCCACCTGGCAGAGCGCGGCACGGCCGCCGGAGCCGGCGGCCAGGTTCCTGGCCTTGCGGGAGGAGGCCACGGTCAGCACGCGGGCCAGGCCGGCGTGCCGGTCCCAGGTGAAACGCACGGCCACCACGTGTGGTGAGCCGTCAGGCCGGAGGGTGGTCAGGGTCGCCACGTAGGGCTCGGCGAGGAATGCCTCGACCCGGCTCATCGGAAGGCGGCGACGTTGCGGCCGGCCCAGTCGGCGAAGGAGCGGGGAGCACGCCCCAGGATCCGCTCGACATCCGGGCTGACCTTCTGCTCGGCGTCCGTCGGTTCACCCAGGATGGACAGGGTCCCCTCGACGACCGGCTCGGGCATGAACTGCAGCATCTGTGTCCGAGCCTCCTGCCGGGTCTGCTCGATGAACCGCACCGGCTCGCCCAGAGCGGCGCCGATCGCCGCTGCGCGTTCCCGTGGCGTGGTCAGCGCGGGCCCTGTCAGCTCATAGGTACGGCCCGCGTGCCCGTCCTCGCGCAGGGCGACCGAGGCGACCTCGGCGATGTCGGCCGGGTCGATGGTCGGCAGGCCGATGTCGCCGAAGGGGGCGGCAGCCGTACGGGCCGCGCGGATGGACTCGGCCCAGGCGTAGGCATTGGAGTGGAAGCCGCCGGGCCGCAGGATCGTCCACTCCAGGCCCGACCCGCGGACCGCCTCCTCGAAGGCCGCAGGGTGGCGGTAGACGTGCGGCCTGGTCCCTGCACCCTGGGAGGACAGCAGGACCACCCGCCGGACATCGGCGTCCCGGGCGGCGTCGAGGATGGCCTGCGGGTGCTCGCCTGCCACCAGGAGGAACAGCGCCCGGGCTCCGTCGAGGGCGCCCTTCAGGCTGGCGGGGTCGCCCAGGTCGGCCTGCACGTGCCGTACGCCCTGGTGCGGCTCTGCGGCCTGCCGGGACAGCGCGGTCACGCGCTCGCCCGCGGCCGTGAGCAGCGCGACCAGCCGGCCTCCGACGTTCCCTGTGGCACCCGTCACTGTGATCATTGTTCTACCCCTCAAGTGAGTTAGTTGGCTGACTCGGTGAGACCATAACGGCTCGCGAGTTGTCTGTCTATAGTGAGTCAGCTGACTAACTCAAGAATCTCGGGAAGCGGGGAGGACGGGTCGCCGGGCGAGGGGGCGAAACGTTCCCGGTTCGCGCTCGCCTACCGATCTCAGGTTGTTTGGATCGTGAAGTTGCGGATTCTTCTGCGTGGTGCTGTTCCGCCCTGGTAGGGCGCGTGGTGAGCTCACTGATGATGCATGGGCCTTGGTCGAGCCTCAGCTGCGGCTGGGTGAGCGGGGCCCTATCCCGGATCTGCGGCGGTCGTTCAACGGGGATCCTGGCCCAGCCAGATCAGGGCGCTGGCCGGAAGGGGTCAGGATGGCCCGGGAAGGGCCGGAACTGCCCGGGGGCTGGAAGAGGCGCCTCAACGGCCACGCGCGTGTGCCGGTGGCGGCCAGGTCAACTCCTCGGCCTGCGGATTCGACTACTTCTTGGTGAGGGCGCCGGTTGCCGCCCCAGCGCCGTTTCGCCCGGCGGCGTGGTGGTCCGGGTTGAAGGCGCCGAACGGTTCCGACCGTTGGGCGGGAGTGAGGGCGGGATTCCTGGACAGTCCCTTCTGTGGGGGTTCGGCGGCGACGCTAAAGTCACACGCGGCGTGAGAGTCAACCAGGAAGAGGCGCAGTGCTGATCGACGGCTATGACACCTTGCTGCTCGACCTCGACGGGGTGGTCTACCTGGGCAGCCATGCGGTGCCGTGCGCGCCGGAGGCGCTGGAGGAGGCGCGGGGCAGGGGAGTCCGGCTGGCATTCGTGACGAACAACGCTTCTCGGACTCCGGCCGCCATCGCCGCTCATCTCCGCGAGTTGGGTGTGTCCGCCACCGCGGTGGACGTCGTCACGTCCGCGCAGGCGGCTGCGCGGCTGGTCGCCGAGCAGGTGCCCGCGGGGTCACCTGTGCTGGTGGTCGGAGGGTCGGGGCTGCGACTGGCCGTGCGGGACCGAGGGCTGAGGCCCGTCACCACGGCGAGAGAGGCACCGGTCGCGGTCGTGCAGGGGATCGCGCCCGGGCTGTCGTACGGGCTGCTGTCAGAGGGAGCCCTGGCCGTGCGGCAGGGGGCCCTGTTCGTGGCGTCCAACAGCGACACGACCATGCCCACCGGGCGGGGGGAGTTGCCGGGGAACGGGGCCATGGTGCGGGTGATCGCCACCGCTACCGGGGTCGAGCCGGTGTACGCGGGGAAGCCGGATCCGCCGTTGCACCGCGAGTCGATGATCCGTACCGGTGCCAGGCGACCGCTGGTCGTGGGGGATCGGCTGGACACCGACATCGAGGGCGCCACGAACGCGGGCGTCGAGAGCCTGCTGGTGCTCACCGGGGTCGCCACGCCGCTCGACCTGCTGACGGCCTCGCCCGAGCACCGTCCGACCTACATCGCCGAGGACCTGACCGTGCTGCACCTGCCCTATCCGGAGGTGCGGCAGGGCGCGTGCGGAGGGTGGCGGGCACGGTGGGACGACGGCAAGCTGCGGCTCGACGGCGACGGCGCCCGGATCGACGGCCTGCGGGCCGCCTGTGACGCGTCCTGGACGGCCGCCGGCGACGGCCGCGCCGACGAGGACGCGGTCAAGCCGGTCCTCGACCGTCTCGGGTGAGGGGCCGAAGGGGCTTTCCGGACGATGCGACCGTAGAGGTCCCGTACACACCGTCAAGCTCAGGTTGACGGGCCGTGGTCTGAATGGAGGTTGCCAGGCCAGGCGGTCGGTCGTCGGTCCAACGAGTGGTGCCGCACGGTAGCGGGCCTGGTGCGGGCTGCGAGGCGGTCGCTGGGGCGGGAACTGCCGGGCAGGCGCTGCCGCAGCAGCGTTCCCGCCGCCCAGCAGACCCATCGGCGAGACCCGCGGGGCTGCCGGTCGGCGCTGAGGGGACGCCCGCTTTCACCCCTGTTCGCCCCTGGCCGAACAGTGCACGACGTCGCCATGGCCCGATCAGAGCAGGCGGCGCAGCCGCAGCAGATCGCCGAAGCTGGCATCGATCTTCACCCGTCCCCCGAGCAGCGCCCGCGCCAGGTCCAGTTCCCCCTCGACCAACGCGATCAGGTCGTTGCTGACGATCGTCAGCTTCACGTCCGCCGGACGTCCGTCGGCGGGCGGCTCCTCCTGGAACGGGTCGAGCCCGTCGTGGTGCAGACGGCCGTAGAAGATCACGTCGAGGTCGGAGATGCGGCAGCTGATCGTGCGCTCGACCACGTGCTTGGCCCTGGCCTCGGAGTCAAGCTCGTCGAACTGGGCGACGAGCTTGACCAGCGCCGCCCGGCACTCCTCGACACTTGCCATGGATGCGTTTCCCTTCTTTTCCATTTACGGACGGTAGCGTTCCACACCGGCGGCACCGTCGCATGCCCGTTCAACGCGTGACACACCCGCCAAGGTGCCGGGCGCTCGCGCGAAGCGTTACGGTCGTGTCATGAGTGTGCTGCCGGAGGACACCGGTGACGAGCGGGTCGACGCGGTCCTCGCCGGGCTCGGCCGCCTGGCCGAGCTGCCGGTGAGTGACCACGTCACGGTCTTCGACGACGCCTTCTCCGGGCTCGAGGCCACGCTCGCCGCCGTGGACGACCAGTGAGCCGCAGGGTCAGGCTGGACAGCGAGCTGGTACGGCGCGGCCTGGCCAGGTCGCGCGAGCAGGCGGCCCAGCTCATCGAGGCCGGTCGGGTCAGCGTGGGCGGCCGGCAGGCGGGCAAGCCCGCCACCCAGGTCGAGACCGCCTCGGCCATCGTCGTGGCCGAATCGGCCGACGGGCCCGACTACGTCTCCCGTGGTGCGCACAAGCTGCTGGGGGCGATCGAGGCCTTCAGGGCTCTGCGCGTGGAAGGCCGTCGCTGTCTCGACGCGGGCGCCTCGACCGGCGGGTTCACCGACGTGCTGCTGCGCAGGGGCGCCGCGCACGTGCTCGCGGTCGACGTCGGTTACGGTCAGCTCGCCTGGTCCCTGCGCACCGACGAGCGGGTGACCGTGATGGAACGCGTCAACGTCCGCGATCTGACGGCCGAGATGGTCGGCGAGCCGCCGACGCTGGTCGTGGGCGACCTGTCGTTCATCTCGCTGCGGCTGGTGCTGCCCGCCCTGGCGGCCGTCGCCGCCGACAGGGCCGACTTCGTGATGCTGGTCAAACCCCAGTTCGAGGTGGGCAAGGAGCTCGTGGGGGCAGGAGGCGTGGTGCGCGACCCCGAGCTGCGGGCGCGGGCCGTCCGCGACGCCGCCGCCAAGGCGCGTGAGCTCGGCCTGACTGTGCGTGGCGTGACTGCCAGCCCGCTGCCGGGGCCGTCGGGAAACGTCGAATATCTGCTCTGGCTGGGCAAGGGAGAGGGCGAGCCGGCGGTCGCCGACCTCGACACCGAGATCCAGCGCGCCGTCGCGGAAGGGCCGCAATGAACCGGACCGTGCTGGTCACCGTCCACACCGGGCGTGAGGCCGCTGTCGAAAGCGCCCGGCTGGTCGTGGGGCGGCTGCTCGACGCCGGGATCACCGTCAGGGTGCTGGACGTGGAAGCCGGCGATCTCGGCTGCCCCGACGTCGAGACGGTGCCCTGCGACCCCGCCGCGGCCAAGGACGCCGAGGTGATGATCGTGCTCGGCGGCGACGGCTCGCTGCTGCGCTCGGCCGAGATCGCCAGGCCCACCAGCACGCCGCTGCTCGGCGTGAACCTGGGCCACGTGGGCTTCCTCGCCGAGGCCGAGGTCGCCGATCTCGCCGCGGCCGTCGACAGCGTGGTCGCCGGGCACTACGACGTCGAGGAGCGCATGACGATCGACGTCATGGCCAGGCTGAACGGGCAGGTCATCGCCGACACCTGGGCGCTGAACGAGGCCAGCGTGGAAAAGTGCGACCGCATGCTGGAAGTGGTCGCCGAGATCGACGGCAGGCCGCTGTCGCGCTGGGGCTGCGACGGCGTCATCTGCGCCACCCCGACCGGCTCGACCGCCTACGCCTTCTCCGCGGGCGGCCCGGTGGTGTGGCCGGAGGTCGAGGCCCTGCTCATGGTGCCCATCAGTGCCCACGCGCTGTTCGCCAGGCCGCTGGTGGTCTCGCCGCGTTCCACGCTCGCCGTCGAGATCCTGCCCGACACGCCCGGCGGTGTTCTGTGGTGCGACGGCCGCCGCCGCTTCGACCTGCCGTCCGGCACCCGCGTGGAAGTGCGGCGAGGCAGCAGTCCGGTGCGGCTGGCGCGGCTGCACGGCGTGGAGAGCACGGGCGCGCCGTTCACCGACAGGTTGGTCGCCAAGTTCGAACTGCCCGTTCAGGGGTGGCGCGGACGGGTGCGTCCCTGACTCAATTAGCTGTGGGGCGCGTAGGATTCTGTGCGCACAGGTGTTCGGATGGACGACGGGAGTGGGCAGTGCGACCCAGGGTCGAGGAGGTCCGCATCCAGGGGCTCGGCGTCATCGACGAGGCCGTGCTCGAGCTTTCGCCGGGCTTCAACGTGGTCACCGGCGAGACCGGCGCGGGCAAGACGATGGTCGTCACCGGGCTCGGCCTGCTGTTCGGTGGCCGGGCCGATCCGTCGCGCATCCGTCCCGGAGCCGACAAGGCCACCGTCGAGGGCACGCTCGTGATCGAGTCCAGCGGGCGCGTCTTCCAGCAGGTCGAGGATCTCGGCGGCGAGGTCGAGGACGGCGAGCTCATCATCTCGCGCACCGTCTCCGCCGAGGGCAGGTCGCGTGCCTGGCTCGGCGGCCGCACCGTGCCCGTCGGCACGCTGACGTACCTGGCCGACGACCTGGTGGCCGTGCACGGCCAGATGGACCAGCAGCGGCTGCTCCAGCCCGCCAGGCAGCGCGCCGCGCTCGACCGCTACGCCGGCGACGAATTGGTCAAGCCGCTGCGCGCGTACGAGCAGGCGTACAAGCGGCACAAGCAGGTCGGCGCGCTGCTGCAGGAGCTGACCACCCGGGCCAGGGAGCGCGCGCAGGAGGCCGACATGCTGCGCTTCGGCCTGGAGGAGGTCGAGAAGGTCGATCCCAAGCCCGGCGAGGACGCCGACCTGCGCGGCGAGGAGGAGCGGCTCTCGCACGCCGACGCGCTGCGCAGCGCCGCCACCAGCGCGCACACCGCACTGCTCGGCGACCCCATGGAGGCCACCGGAGGCACGCACGACGTGATCTCCCTGCTCGGCGAGGCCCGCTCGGCCGTCGAGGCGGTGCGCGACTTCGACGAGCAGCTCGCCGGGGTGGCCGACCGGCTGGCCGAGGCGGGCTACCTGATCTCCGACGTCGCCACCGACCTGGCCGCGTACGCCGAGTCGATCGAGTCCGACCCGGCCCGGCTGGCCGCCGTGCAGGAGCGCAGGGCCCTGCTGTCCGGGCTGATCCGGAAGTACGCCGAAGACAGCGCCGGTGTCCTGGCCTGGGCGCAGCAGTCGGCCGCCAGGCTGGCGGAGCTGGAGGGCGACGACGACCGCATCGAAGAACTGAGCCGCGAGCACGACGAGCTCACCACCCGGCTCACCGACCTCGCCGCCGAGCTGACCCGGGTGCGCACTGCCGCCGCCGAACGGTTCGGGCAGGCCGTCACCGAGGAGCTGACCGCCCTGGCCATGCCGCACGCGCGGGTCGTCGTGCAACTCACCCAGGCCGCCGAGTTCGGCCCGGACGGCGTCGACGAGGTGGAGCTGCGGATGGCCGCCCACCCGGCGGCGCCGCCGCTGCCGCTGAACAAGGGCGCGTCCGGCGGCGAGCTGAGCCGCGTCATGCTCGCGATCGAGGTGGTGTTCGCGGGCGCGGATCCGGTGCCGACGTTCGTGTTCGACGAGGTCGACGCGGGTGTGGGCGGCAAGGCCGCGGTCGAGATCGGGCGCAGGCTGGCCAGGCTGGCGCGTACCGCCCAAGTGATTGTTGTCACTCATCTGCCGCAGGTCGCGGCCTTCGCCCACCAGCATCTGGTGGTGGAGAAGGCCAGCGACGGCAGCGTCGTCCGCAGCGGCGTTCTCGCCCTCAATCACGAGGGGCGGGTGCGCGAACTCTCCCGCATGCTGGCGGGAATGGAAGATTCAGAACTGGGCAGGGCGCATGCGGAAGAACTGCTCGGATTGGCCGCTGCCGACAGGTGATCCTGTGTGACATAGCGGACACGCCGCGCAGTGCATGGCCTCCGAGCTGTTTCGCTCTGGCAGGATGGTCTTGATGAAGGTTCCGGGGAGAAACTTGCCGGGCCTCCGCGGTAGGAAGGTCGACGACCTTCCCGGTGTCACGGCAGTGGCGAGAATCGATCGGCGGACCAAGAGGCTCACCAAGCGCCTCCAGCCCGGTGAAATCGCGATTATCGATCACGTCGACGTTGACCGGGTCAGCGCGGAGGCGCTGGTGGCGTGCGGAGTCGCGGGCGTCGTCAACATCGCCGTGGGCATCAGCGGGCGCTACCCGAACCTCGGCCCGCAGATCCTGGTCGAGGCGGGCGTGCCGTTCGTCGACAACGCCAGCCACGAGCTGTTCGAACGCGTCCAGGACGGTGACGTCGTCCGGCTGCAGGACGGCGTCGTCTACCTCGACGAGGACGTGGTGGGCAAGGGCGACGCGCAGACACCCGAGGCCGTCGAGGCCGCCATGGCCGAGGCCAGGGCCGGGCTCACGGTGCAGATCGAGGCGTTCGCCGTCAACACCATGGAGTACGTCCGCGGTGAGGGCAGGCTGCTCATCGACGGCGTCGGGGTGCCGGAGATCCGCACCCCCATGGAGGGCAGGCACGTCCTCGTGGTGGTACGCGGCTACCACTACAAAGAGGACATCGCCACACTGCGTCCCTACATCCGCGAGTACCGTCCGGTCCTCATCGGAGTCGACGGCGGGGCCGACGCGCTGCTGGAGGCGGGCTATCTGCCCGACGTGATCGTGGGCGACTTCGACTCCGTCTCCACCAAGGCGCTGAGCTGCGGCGCCGAACTCATCGTGCACGCCTACCGCGACGGCAGGGCGCCGGGCCTCGAACGGGTGCACCAGCTCGGCCGCGAAGCGGTGATCTTCCCCTCCACCGGCACCAGCGAGGACATCGCGATGCTGCTCGCCGACGAGAAGGGCGCCGAGCTGATCGTCGCCGTCGGCACCCACAACACGCTGGAGGAGTTCCTCGACAAGGGACGTGCCGGCATGGCGAGCACCTTCCTGACCCGGCTGCGCATCGGCAGCAAGCTCATCGACGCCAAGGGCGTGAGCCGGCTCTACCGCAGCCGCATCTCCACGCCCCAGCTCCTGCTGCTCGTGATCACCGCACTGATCACCATGAGCGTCGCGCTCTTCCTCTCGCCGATCGGCCAGACCTGGCTGAACGGCCTGCAAGACGCCTGGAACGCCTTCATCTTCTGGTTGGTCGGACTGTTCTCGTGATCGATTTCCGTTATCACCTCGTCTCCATCGTCGCGATCTTCCTCGCCCTGGCGGTGGGCATCGTCATGGGCACCACGCTGCTGCAGGAGCCCGCCATCGAGCTGGCGAAGAAGACCAGCGACGACCTCACCAAGGCCAACTACGGGTTGCGCACCGACCTCGACACCCTGCGCGGCCGCGAGGCGGCCAACGACGCGTTCATCACCTCGCTCACCCCGGAGGTCGTCGGGGGCACGCTCACCGGCCAGCGCGTCCTGCTGGTCGACACGCCCGGCTCCAGCGCCGCCAACCGCGAGGCCGAGCAGCAGATCCTCGCCCAGGCCGGGGCCGTCTACGCGGGCCGGGTCACGCTGAGTGAGACGTTCCTCGACTCCCAGCGGTCCGGCGTGATCGAGAATCTGACCACCCAGCTCAAACCCGGCGCCATGACGTTCGAGCCGGCCGCCTCCGTCTACGACAAGGCGGCCACGCTGCTCGGGGCCGCCCTCCTGACCAACGACCCGGCCCAGGCGGGCACGCCCAACAACGCCACGGCGGGCGTCCTCGACGGGTTCGAGCGCGCGAACCTGCTCACCGTCGACGGCGACCCCACCAAGCGGGCCACGGTGGCCGTCATGTTCGCGCCCGAGAAGCCGTTCGACGGCGAGCACGCCGAGATCCAGTCGGCCGCCCTGGTCTCGCTGGCCGGCGGCCTCGACGCGGCGGGCAAGGGCACGGTGGTGGCCGGCACCGCCAGCACCTCCGCCGTCGCCGGCGGCCTGATCAGCGCGGTGCGCGACGACAGCGAGGTGGCCAAGCGCGTCTCCACCGTCGACACCGCCGATATGCCCGCGGGCCGCGTCGTGGTCGTCTACGCTCTTCGCGAGCAACTGAGCGGGCGCGCCGGCCAGTACGGCGTCGGCACCGGAGCCTCGGCCCCCCAGCCCGCCGCTCCCACCCCGACCGCATCCCCCACCCAGTCAGGGAGCTGACATGGCCCGTGGCCTGCTCTACGCTATCGCGGGCGCCGCGATGGGCGCCGCCGCCGCCCGTGCCGCCTACGCCGCCTTCACTCGCAGGGCGCCGCAGCCGGGCGAGAAGGACCAGGGCCGCTGGACCCGCACCAACCACAGGGGCGAGCCGATCACGCTGCTGGAGGGCCCCGCGTTCGTCG
>NZ_JBEXUP010000156.1:0-20091 GCF_040614375.1 Nonomuraea sp. NPDC005983 | reverse complement strand
CCGCGAACCCGCTCCCACAGACACTTACCGCTTAACCTGCAGAAACAGGATCACTCGAAGATCGATTCATACACCACGTCCGTGGACGTGACCTCAGGCAGAAGGGAGTGATTCCTTGGACGGAAACGCCAGTCATCCGGTGCGACGCCCAGCGGGGGGCTTCCAACAGCATGCAGTGCTCCACAGTGCGGACTCCGTCGCGGCTGAATGTACGCCGCCCGTTGTAGACATAGCCGAGCTTGTGGCAGACCCTTTCCGACGCGACGTTGCCCTCCACATAGGAGGTGTACGCCTCAGCAGCGTGCAGATAGGCAAAGGCGAGCTCCAGCACGGCCGCTCGGGCTTCGGTTCCGTACCCCTTGCCTTGCTGCTCCCGCGTGATCCACGACCCCGTCTCGACGGACCGCACCGTCGCGAAGTCAGTCGCCCACAGGTTCTGCACGCCCACGGCCATCCCGTCCACACGGATAGCCAGGTGCAAGTCCCAACCGGTCGGCCGCCAGTGGGCCAGAGCCCGCCAATGGCGTTGCAACAGATGCCGTTCCCTGTCCGGTGATGGCTCGTAGAGATACGCCTTCTGATAGCGGGGCTCGCCAGGCGGCTGAATATCCGCTGTCGCTCGGGCCAGATTCAGAAGATCGCGGTTATCGGGACCGCCAGCTCCAGACGCGGTGTCCTCAGGCTCAGCGCGAACAGCGGCCACAGGCCAGCCAGGTCCTCACTCACGGCTCTCACGATCAATCAGGTCCAGGCCATGACCAACTGCGTGTGGCGCTTCGGGAAGATCCGGCCTATGGCGGGGGCCGGCACCGCGGCGTCTGCAGGGTAGAGGGTGAACTGTGGGCCTGGGTGGTGGCGCCAATCGCGTTCCCAGGTCTGGATGTGAGCGGCCAGCCGGTGGGCGAGTTCGGCGCCGTGGCGGCCATGGCCGTGGATACCGAACTCGTGGTGGACTTTGTCGGTCTTGGCGTCCCGGGGTGCTTCCCGCTTGATGAGGTAGGCGAAGCTGCCGGAGGTGATGAGAGCCGGGCAGGACCAGTGGACAGCGGGCTTGGCCGGCTTGCTGTCTCGGCCGGGATCCTGCCAGATCAGGCCGAAGGTCGTGTCAACAGTCGCCAGCCACTGGTGCAGTGTGTCGAACGGCTCGTCGCCGGCGACCACGACGCCGGTCCACAGCTCGGCGGGGTCATCGGCCAGCGCCAGGTCGAGCGCGGTGGCGTCCAGGACGGGGCCGCCGTCGAGCGTCAAGGTCACCGCTCCGTCTCCCAGGGCAGCCACTTGCTCCTGATGCTCTCCTGCGCCCTGGATCGGCACGAACCCGCACACCGTGGGGTCCAGGCCGACGAACCGGTCCCCGTCACGAACGAACGTGATCGACCTGGTGAGGCCGTGGAACCGCAGCGGAACGACCATCCGGCCGCCCGGGGCGAGCAGGTGCCCCCACGGACAGTCCCACGCGCCGACCGTGACGAGGACGGCATCGTAGGGGCCGAACTCTCCGACGGCGTGCTCGGCGTCCCCGAGGACGACTTTCACGTGCGGATAGCCCGTCGAGGTGAGGAATCGGCTGGCTCGCTCGGTGACGAACGGGTCGATGTCCACGGTGACCACCAGCCCCTCGGGGCCGACGATTTCGGCGATGAGCGCCGCGTTGTAGCCGCCCGATCCGATTTCCAGCACTCTCGCCCCGCGCGTGAGTTGTGCGGCTTCGAGCATTTCGGCTTGCAGCCAGGGCGCGCTGATGGAGCTCGTCGCCTTGCCTTCGGCGTTGCGCTTGGTGATGACGACGTCCATGGCGGAATAGGCAGCGGAGGGCGCCGCTTCGGGGGCGAATCTCTCACGCGGGACCGCCGCGAAAGCGGCCTCGACCTCAGGCGATTGGATCGAGCCTCTCTCAATCAGCGTGGCGACCATGTCGGCGCGCAGGCGTTCAGGGGACTCGAGAGGTCGGGTGTCTGTGGTCACCGGTCAACGCTACTTTCGCTCGGGGGACAGATTCAGGAAGTCCGGGGAGGTGGGAGAGCCTCGCCCATGGCCTGCCGGAGTCGGCTAACTCAGTCCTTTCCACCGATCCGCGCCCGGTCGTCGCGGCATCACATTCACCAGTCGAAGGCGAGCGCGCGGAAAGCGTTGCGGATGCTCATAAGTGGGTCGCGGTCGCGGCTGTAGTAGAGCTTGTTCGTGAGGAGGACAGCCCATCGCTGCTGCTTCGGTGAGAGCCACATGGCTGTGCCGGTGAAGCCGTAGTGGACGTAGATGTCTTCCTCGGGGTTGGTGCCGGGGGCGGGGTGCCAAAGAAGGCCGCGCGCCGGGGTGAGGTGGCCGGTGTGGACCTGCAGAGACTCGGATACCCAGGCGGGCCCGAACCCGACCCGATCTGGATCAGGGCCGGGGGGCAGGAGATGCCCCAGGAAGCGGGCCAGGTCCTGCAGGGTGGTGAAGACGCCGGCGATACCGCACACGCCTCCCAAGAGGCGGCCGGAGTAGTCGTGGGCGATGCCCTGGAGGTGGGTGCCGGTATCGGGGTCGAGTTCCGTGGGTGCGCAGCGGCTCCGTTCGCCGGCTGGCAGCGGGCCGAACCGGGTGTCCGTCATGCCCAGCGGCTGCCAGATCCGTTCTGTGGCGAGTTGGTCCAGTGCGTGGGTGGCGAGGTGCTCGGCGAGGAAGCCCAAGATGAGAGGGGCGCGGTCGGTGTACCCGACGGCGGTGCCCGGCTGGCGGTGCAACTCCTCGTGAAGGACGCCATCGCGGATGGCTTGAGGGGTGGTGCCGTAGAGGTTCTTCAGGTTGGCGCGGAGCGGTACGCCCGCGGTGTGGGTGAGCAGATGTCGGGCGGTGACCTGGCCGAGCGGGTGGCCAGCGACCTCGGGCCAAAAGGTGTGCAGTGGGTCGTCCAGCGGGAGTTGCTGTTCGTGCCACAAGGTACCGATAACCGCCCACACCGCGACAATCTTGGTGAGGCTGGCGACGTCCCAGAGAGTATCGGACCGCGCCGTCGTGGTGGGGTCGGTCGGGTCGGCCTGTCCGTGGGCGCCGCAGTCGAGCATGGCGTCGGCGTCGCCTGTGGCCCACACCGCGGCTGGGAACACTCCCTCCCGCACTCCCCGGTCGAGGAGAAGAGCGATGGACTCGTGAGTGTCAGCCATGGTGGGGTTTCCCTCGGATCTGAGCGGGCCAGGTCTGAATGCCAGGGTAGTGAGCAAACGGTGGCGCTGCCGGTTTGACGCGGCGCGTCAGGCGACCTGTCGGCTGAGGTCCTTCAGCGCGGTCGCGGTGGCGGTGAGGGGGAAGCGGGCGGCGTTGCGCAGGCCAGCAGCGCGCAGGTCGTCCAGGATCGTCGGGTCGGCGACGACAACTTCGCCCCCGGCCGCTACCTCTACCGCGGCTCCGGCACGGCCCTCTCCCGCGCCGTCGGCGCCTCACCGCAGGAGAAGACGTACACCGACAAGGCCGGCCAGATCATCAAGCAGTCCCTCATCGACAACAAGGGCCGCACCGATCAGCTCAAGGTCCAGGAGGACCTCTCCAAGAACTTCCTCTTCCAGGAGTTCCTCCGCCAGGACGTGAAGTACCCGGTGTACGACTTCTCGCTCTGGGACGCCAACCAGCGCGCCCTCTCCATCGCGATCCACCAGTTCCACGGCCACACGATCGCGCTGAAGGACTACAAGGTCGAGGGCAACTCCTTCTCCGGCAAGCTCGTCTTCCACTCCTACGACCACTTCGGTCTCGACCCGGACGACGAGATCACGGAGTACGGCTTCATCGACTGGTTTACGCTCCAGCACTATGACCGGTTCGATGGGAAGTACCCCCCGCCGATCGCGCAGGCGGACATCGAGATCCCCATCAGCGGCACGTTCTGACCTCGCCGACCTGATGCCCCACAGGCGCTCGCCGGGCCGGGTCCTGGTCGTCACGCTGCTCGTCGTGACGGCCGGGTACCTGGCCTGGCGGGTCGCCGTCCTCGCGGGCCTGGAGGCCCACTTCGGCAGCGGCTTCGACGAGCAGCGCTTCAACCGGCTGCAGCAGGAGTACGACCGCCGCGAGGACGCCTTCGCCCGGGCCGACGCCCGGATGCGGAAGCTGATCGCGGAACACCCCCGCGCCGAACGCATCGACTGGAGCCGGTACCGGACCTGCGTCCGCGAGCCCGGCCGCCCCTCCGACACGTGCACGACGACGCCCCTGCGCGACCAGAAGGTGTACGACGCCCTCTGGGGCGTCAGCGTGATCCTCTACCAGCCCAAGGACGAGGGCCGCACGTTCTACCGCTTCTACCACGAGGACCCCCCGCGCTACACGATCATGCGCGCCCCCGAGGACACCGCGGAGGAGGCCGAGGAGTACGCGGACGCCCACGGCTTCCGCTCCACCCGCCCCCTCGGGCCCGGCTGGACGATCCTCGGCCCGATCGACGACATCGGCCGCGAGGAGAAGCAGTTCCCGTAGGAGGGCTCGCGGAACGCTTCGCCGGGAAGCAGCAGGGAAGCAGCGGGCACGAGAGGAGACCCCCACCCCCGTGAACACGTTACTGATCACCGCCGACTCCGGCGCCGGGCGAACGGCGAGTCGGTCGAGCGGATCCAGCCCGACCTGATCATCCCCACCGGCAAGCGCAAGGGGCAGGCCCCCAGCGTCGCGAGTATCTACCGGGCGCTCGCCGAACACGAGAAGCAGGAGGCGTACCCCAAAGCCGTCGCCCAGGCGCACGCCGACTTCGCCGACCTCCAGGACACCGACGACATCCCCCGCCCCCGCCGAGTCCGCATCCGGCGGCCGGACGACCCGCTCACCTCGACGCCAGCCGGACCATGATCAATCTCAGCGGCACTTCCTGTACCGCAACTACTCACACCCGAATACCAGCGCATGGCGGGCTCGACGAGTCGGCCGCCGTCAAGGTTCTCGTCCCGCCAGATCATGCCGAAGGTTTCGCCTACCGTCGTGATCCACAGATTCATCGAGCCGAACCACTCACCGCTGCAGACGGTGACGCCGGTCCACAGCTCGGTCCGGTCGCCAGTCAGCGCCTGGTCGAGCGCGGCGGTGTCGAGGTCGGGGCCGCCTTCGATCGTCAGTTTCACGGCACCATCCGCCAGAGCCGCTACCTGCTCTGGGTGTGCTCCGGCGCCCTGCATGGCGACGAAACCGCACACGATCGGGTCCAGTCCGATGAACCGGTCGCCCTCTCGGACGAAGGTGATCGACCTGGTGATCGTGTTGAACAGCAGAGGAACGACCATCCGGCCACCCGGCGCGAGCAGGTGCCCCCAAGGGCAATCCCAGGCCCCGACCGTGACCAGGATGGCGTCGAAACCGTCCTCGGGCGCGTGCTCGTCGGCGGCGTCCTCAGCATCCCCCAGGACCACCTTCACCTGCGGGTAGCCGGTCTCGTTGCGCGCTCGGTGACGAACGGGTCGATGTCCACGGTGACCACCAGCCCCTCCGGGCCGACGATCTCGGCGATGAGCGCCGCGTTGTAGCCGCCCGATCCGATTTCCAGCACTCTCGCCCCGCGCGTGAGTTGTGCGGCTTCGAGCATTTCGGCTTGCAGCCAGGGCGCGCTGATGGAGCTCGTCGCCTTGCCTTCGGCGTTGCGCTTGGTGATGACGACGTCCATGGCGGAATAGGCAGCGGAGGGCGCCGCTTCGGGGGCGAATCTCTCACGCGGGACCGCCGCGAAAGCGGCCTCGACCTCAGGCGATTGGATCGAGCCTCTCTCAATCAGCGTGGCGACCATGTCGGCGCGCAGGCGTTCAGGGGACTCGAGAGGTCGGGTGTCTGTGGTCACCGGTCAACGCTACTTTCGCTCGGGGGACAGATTCAGGAAGTCCGGGGAGGTGGGAGAGCCTCGCCCATGGCCTGCCGGAGTTGGCTAACTCGGTCCTTCCAGGGGCAAGAAGTGGGCGGCCGAGCAGCCGCTAGGACGTGGTCGCGCCGAGCAGGGCGCGCAGGCTGTCTTCGCCTTGACGGACTGCGGCGGTGAGGGCGACCTCGTGGGCTGGTGGAAGGCTCCCGGCGCCGAACCCCGAGGCAGCGTGCACAACGGCGAGTTCCTCTGCCTGCTGTGAGGTCATGTGGGAGCGCATCGCATGGTGGCCTAAGACGTCTCGGGCGGCGTAGGCGTCCGAGACGGCCACCCCGACGACAGCGGACCGCAAGTCGGAGTCTTGCGCTGTGGGCCGGTCGGCCGTCAGGTCGAGCGCGGTGAGGCCGAGCCGGGCCCGAAACGCTGCGGTCATCGGTTCCGGCTGCGTGATCAGCGCGAGCGTTTCCCGCACCGCACGGTCCAGTTCCTCCTGCGATGTCGTCGAGGTGTCCGGCCGGCAGTAGATGCGCAAGATGGCCGCGACGGCGTGCTCCCAGGGCTCTGCGGGGACGGTGGATTCGATCATGTCGGCGGCCTGTTGCGGGAGGTCTTGCTCCACCAGCGACATGATCTTGAGCTGGCGGCCGTCGAGGAGCCGCTCACCGATGCCGCGATGCGCGGCCATAGACTCAGCTGCCTCGGTCCACCGGCCCGCGCTCGCGAGGGCTCGGGCGCCGTCGACCAGCAGGGCGACCCACAGTTCCGTGCAGATCGTGCGGTGGTCTGCGGTGGTCTGGATCAAGGGCGACAGTCTCCCCCGCCACCGGCGGACGCCACCTGTACGCGAAGTGGGCGACCAAGCTCTCGTGCGGGGAGATGGGACGCATCGCCCAGGCGTTCGCCCGCCGCTACATCAGCTTCGACCCGCAGCCGATGCTGAACACCAGCGACGGGCTGATCGTCCCGCCCGGGGCGTGGGTCGGCGGCGGCCACTTCCGGCAGCTCTGCGACGACCCGGACTACGTGCACTGGGTGCTCGACCACCCCAACGGGCCGGACATGTGGTCCAAGCTGATGGACGCGCTCACCCCCGAGCTCGAAGAACTGGAGCGCGTGGGCCCACGCCGTACTGGCACGGCAGCCCGCGCCGCGCGGAAGAACGACGCGGCCGCGACGACGGAGGCGCTGTGGGCAGTGGTGGACGACGAGGACGGCGTCGCCATGCTGCCCCGCCCCGGCGGACGTCTCCCCCGCCTGTCCCCCGCCATGGAGGACCTCGCCGTCACCGGCCGATACCGGCAGGGCAAAGGGCCCGGCCTGTACGAGTCCGACTCCGACGCCCGTCAGGCGGTCCTCGCTGGCGCAGCGTCGTGCGGGTGGCGGCTGGCCGACGTCGCCGACCGACTGCGCGCCGGCCACTGGTCCGGCCTCGCCCGCTTCTACGACAAGTACGGCAGCGCCCGCGACCGGTTGAAGGCGTTGCGGGCGGACTGGGACAAAGCCGTGCCCTGGATCGCCGGGCGGGAGCACAGCCGTGAGATCCACACAAGGGGGAGAACACACGGGGGGGGTTACCGAGATCATCTTGGAGGGGTTGCCGCTCACGCTCAAAGGCCCGACGTCTCGATCCCCGATGGATCCGGTGGCGGCTCTCCAGCAGAGTAGGCGGTGGGCCAGCGCGGTCAAAGCCGCTGAACGGTACCGGTGGCCAGGGAACGCCGGAATCACCAAGCGGCGGATCGTCGCGGCCGCGCTGAAGGCGGCCCAGCTCAAGCATTCGATGGTGATCGGGTTCGGCGTGCGTGAGTTGGCGCTGCTGGCCTGTCTGGACTACTCGACGGTCGCGGCGGGGCTGCGGGAGCTGCGGGAGGAACGCGATCCGTTCTTCGTGCTGGTGGCTGAGCACCATGGAGAGTGGGCGGACTACTACGAGCTCGTGGTGCCGGACGGTTACGCCGAGGCGGCCGCGTGGAGGCGGTGGCAGCCCGGCAGACTCGGGGGCATCCACCCGGTGTTCCGGGAGCTCGGCGGCCCGGCCGCCCTCATTTACCCCCTGCTCACCATCGACGAGCCGATGCGTACGACCGACGTGCCCCTCATGGCGGGGATCTCCGAGACGGCAGCCAAGACCGGGCTGAACACGCTGGCTGAGCACGGCATGGCCGAACGCGTGCCGGGCGGCTGGATACGCGGGCCGGCCGACCCGTACGACGTGGCCGAGCAGCTCGGCGTGTACGAGCAGGTGGAGAAGATCAAGCCTGCCGAGCTGGCGCGGTGGTGAATGGCCAGAAGGGCGCGGTCCGATGTTCGGC
This sequence comes from Nonomuraea sp. NPDC005983, assembly GCF_040614375.1. NCBI lineage: Bacteria > Bacillati > Actinomycetota > Actinomycetes > Streptosporangiales > Streptosporangiaceae > Nonomuraea > Nonomuraea sp. NPDC005983. The sequence continues at coordinate 11,967 of NZ_JBEXUP010000156.1, read as the reverse complement.
ACGGCAAGGAACCCGCTCGATCACTCCACAGTCACCGAGATCGCCGCCCGGTTCCGTGCTACGCCGGTACTACCTTGCGGGCGATGTCGCGAAGTTGTGCCACCGCGCGGGCGATGAGGTCGCTGCGGCGTCGATCCTGGCGGGCGTGGACGACGATGCGCCGCAAGACAGCGGGGCGAACCACGGGCCTGGCGACGACTCCGTCGGGGAGCTCCGCAACGGCCAGGCGCGGCAGGACGGTGACGCCGATGCCCGTCTCCACCAGTCGCAGCGCCGCCCGGTGATCGTCCAAGCGGGCGGCGTAGCGCGGCGTGAATCCGGCGGCCCTGCAAGCGGTCAAGATGATCTGTCCGATCGGGCTGTCGTAGATGTCGTGGTCTATCCAGGGCTCACCTTCGAGGTCCCGGAGAGCGAGTTCGCGGGCGTCGGCGAGGGGGTGGGCACCGGGGAGCACCGCGACGAGCTCCTCGATGGTGAGTTCATGACGCAGGTAACCGTCAAGGTGTACTTCGGCTCCGTCGATGGGCTCGGTCCGGATGTCGAGGTCCGGCCGTCGGCGGCCGCGCCCGTCGACGGGTTCGTTGGTGCTGATCTCGACGGTGAGGTTCGGTTGGTGTCGGCGAACGGTCCGCACGACCTCCGGGATCCACCGCTCGGCCGCAGAAGCAAAGCAGGCGATCGCCAGATGCTGCGCCTGACCGCCCCGGAGGTCCGCAACGACTCGCTCAAGGCGTCCGAAGTCGGCGAGGAGCGACTGAGCTTGATCTGCCAGGTGCCGTGCGGCATCGGTGGGGCTGATACCGCGTCCTTGCTTCTCGAAAAGGACCAGGCCGGTCTCCCTCGCCAGGGTGGTCATGTGCTGGCTGATCGTCGCGGGAGTGTAGCTGAGGTTCCGCGCCGCTTTGTTGATCGACCCAGCTGCCAGGACCGCGCGCAAGATCGCGAGGCGTTGCGGGTTCAGCATGGCGTCGATAGTAAGGCAATGCCGAATGATAAGTCGTATTTGTTCGCTTGTTACGAGTTTGTCATCGATCGAAGATGGCATCGAGCAGCAGATTCGACGTCGTCGCGGACGCGGTGAGAGAGGATTGGCGATGGACACGACGTTTTGGGACGAGGCGGACCGCCTCCTGATCCGCTACGGAGCCGGCTTCACCCCGCGGGTCATCGAACGTGCCTCTGGTGCCTATGTCTTCGATCGCCAGGGCACGCCGATTCTCGACTTCACCTCAGGGCAGATGAGTTCCATCCTCGGCCATGCACACCCAGATATCGTGGCAACGGTTTCGTCCGCGGTCGCGTCGCTGGACCACCTCTTCAGCGGCATGCTCAGCACTCCCGTGCTGGAGCTCGCCCACAGGCTCACCGCCACCCTGCCCCCAACGCTCGGCAAGATGTTGCTGCTCACCACAGGAGCCGAGGCGAACGAGGCCGCGATCAAGATGGCCAAGCTCGCCACCGGCCGCTTCGAGATCGTCTCCTTCGACCGCTCTTGGCACGGCATGACCCAAGGGGCCGCCGCCGCGACCTTCTCCGCCGGGCGGCGCGGCTACGGACCCCCAACACCGGGAAACCTCGCGCTGCCCACGCCGAATGCCTATCGTTCGCCGTTTCGATCCTCCGACGGGTCACACGACTGGGAGGCTGAGCTCGCCTACGGCTTTGCCCTGGTAGACCAGCAATCCGCCGGGAGTCTCGCCGCCTGCCTCATCGAGCCCATCCTGTCCTCAGGCGGGATCATCGACCTGCCGCCCGGGTATCTGCGTCGCCTCAAAGAGATGTGTGACGAACGCGGGATGCTGCTCATCCTGGACGAGGCGCAGACCGCTCTCGGCCGCACCGGAGCGATGTACGCGTTCGAGCGCGACGGGGTCGCACCCGACATCCTGACGTTGTCGAAGACCTTGGGAGCCGGATTGCCTGTGGCGGCCGTCGTCACGACCGCCGAAATCGAGCAGGTCTGCCACGACCGGGGCTTCCTCTTCTACACCACCCACGTCTCCGACCCCTTGGCGGCCGCCGTCGCGCTGACGGTCCTTGACGTCATCGACCGCGAGAACCTCACAGAGCGTGCTGCGACGCTAGGCGATCAGCTCACCGACCGACTGCTGGCGCTTCGCGACAACTACGAAGTCGTCGGTGACGTTCGCGGCCGTGGCCTGCTCCAAGGTGTCGAGCTCGTCAAGGACAAGAAGAGCAAGGCGCCCGCCGACGCGCTGGGCAACGCGATCACCTCGGCCTGTCTCGAACGAGGCCTGCACATGAACATCGTCCAGCTACCTGGGATGGGCGGCATCTTCCGCATCGCCCCGCCTCTCACGATCAGGGACGACGAACTACACACCGGCCTGGACATCCTCGAGGCGTCTCTCATGGCCGTGCTCGACGCCGCCGCCAGGTGATGTGAGCCAGCATCCCACGCCCTAAAGACCTCACTCTTCGTCGATCTACGACCCTGACGTCAGGTGACAGTACCCGGCACCGCCCTTCACACCGAAAGATTTCCGGATCAGCGCCCGCGCCGTCATGGTGCACGAATCGGTGATCGCCGACGTCGACTTGGGCGTCCACCACTCCCTTTCGCTGGCGCCGTTCTGGTGCGGCTGGCAGCATCGACGATGTGAACGCCGGGACGGAGTCGGTGCCTCGCTTCACCATCGGCGAGGGTTATGCGGTGTATCGAGGCTCGACAACGGACAGCGCCTTCCACCGTCATGCCGCTTTCCAGATCGCCATCGCGGTTCAGGGCGAGGTCGCCATGGTGGACGCGTCGGAGACCCATCATCAGGCCGTGGCGCTGGTCGTGCCGCCGATGGCGCGGCATCGCATGCTGGCCACAGCGGAACTGCTCACCTTCTTCGTCGAGCCGCACTGCGTCTTCGCCGACCGGCTGCGCAGGCGCTACGGCAACGGCGTCATCGCCGCCCCCGAGCTGCGCAACCTGCGCGAGGAGGACATCGGCCCGGCGGGCGGGTGCCCGTCCAGCGAGCTTGATCCTCGCCTGGTGGCGGCGCTGAACACGCTGAGGGAGCGGAGTGTTCCGATGCCGGGTCTGGCCGCGATGGTCGGGCTCTCACCCCAGCGCCTGCGCGCGTTGGCACGGCATCAGGTGGGCATGCCGCTGGCACGCTGGCGGGTGTGGGCGCGGCTGCGCCGGGCGGCCGAGGCGCTGCGGGCGGGTCAGTCGCCGGCCGACGCGGCGATCACGGCAGGCTTCGCCGACCAAGCGCACTTCACCCGCCGGATGCGCGAGATGATGGGCCTCACGCCCGCGGCCGTGCTGCCGGTGCTGCGCGGTCACCCCCGGCGCGCGACGTAGACGGAGATCGAGCCGGTGACCGTGGGCACTACCTCGGCCTCGCGCACGTCGCGGAACCCGGCCTCGGCCATCAGCGCGGGAAGGGCACCATCGGCGTTGGGCTGGGTGTCCTCCTTGCCGTCCGCGAGCTGCACGAACCGGAACGCCCGGCGCATCAGCCTCGTCCGCTGCCGCCCATAGTCGGCGATCACCAGTTTCCCGCCTGGCCGCAGGACCGCGGACATCGACGCGAGCACCGCCCGTTTCACTGTGACCGGGCATTGATGGAGCACGAGGCTGGACACGACGGTGTCCACCGAGCCCGCGCCCAGCACCTCCACCAACTCATCACCCATGCCCACTCGCCACCGCACCGCCGCGTCGGCGGCAGCGGCCTTGCGCCGCGCCACCGCCAGCACATCAGGATCGGGGTCCACACCGACAATCCGGGCCCGCGGCTCCACACGGGCCAGCAACAACGCCAGTGAGCCAGTGCCGCAACCAACGTCAAGGATCACATCATCGGGCCGCGGCGCCACGTACATGGCGGCCAGAGCCCGCCACAGATGCTCCCGCGTCAGAGCGACCACGTGATCGTAGAACCGGGTAGGGGCGAAGCGGCCAAGGGCGGGGGTGAAGGCGTTCTCGCTCATGCCCGCAGTCTCGAACGCGCGACGCAGCCCAGTCTTGTACGAACCGCTCACCCTGGCCGACCGCGACAGGTGTTCCACCGGTGCTCGGCGGTCAGGTCCTGCACCGGCACCACCTGTGGGCCGAGCCCGACGAGCCGGCCCGATGGTTGCATCCCCGCGGTGCCACCGTGGGGGTGCATCGCGGGCGTGAACTCCTTCAGCATCAGCGCGGCCGCGCCGGGATCGCGGTCTGCGTGGCCGCGACCTGGTCAGCCGGTCTTGACGGCGAAGGGACCACCGTCGCCGAACACGAGCCGCGCGAAGTTCTCGCCGATGCGGCGGTGTCCGGCGGGGTCGGGGTGGACCTCGTCGGGCAGCGGGAGTTCGGCGTAGTCCGTCTCGCCGTAGAGGCGGCGGCCGTCGAGGTAGTGCAGGTTCGGGTCGTCGGCCGCCCGCTGTTCGACGATCCGGGCGAGTTCGTCGCGGATGATGTTGAGCGTCAGGCGCCCGGCGGCGCGTTCAGCCGGGTCGCCCGTGGCCTTGAACCGCAAGGTCCCGCCGCCGAAGTCGGGCGCGAGGGGGCCGGGGGTGTCCTCCTGGACCGGGCACAGGATCGAGGACACGACCAGCAGCGGCGTGGCCGGATGCCCCTCGCGGATGGTGTCCAGGAAGCCGTGGACCGCAGGGGCGAAGGCGCGCAGGCGCATCACGTCCGTGTTGACGACATTGATGCCGAGCTTGACGCTGATCAGGTCCGCGGGGGTGTCCCGCATCGCGCGGGCGGTGAACGGATCCAGCAGCGCGCTGCCACCGAACCCCAGGTTGACCAGCTCCACTCCGCCCTGGGCGGCGGCCAGGGCCGGCCAGATGGCGGTCGGGTGGGCGGCGTTCGAGCCGTGGCTGATGGAACTGCCGTGGTGCAGCCACACCCTGCGCCCGCTGTCTCGCGCCGGCTCGACCGGGGCGTCGGTGCGCAGGGCGATCAGCTCGGTGATCTCCGTATGCGGAAGCCAGATCTCGACGTCCTTGTCACCCGCCGGCAGATCGGTGAAGCGGGCGGTACCGGCAGGCCCCTCATGCAGTTCGGCGGACTGGGTGACCATGTCGATGATCGTGCGGACTCTGCCGCCGGCCACCGTGGCCTGGGCGGTGAGACGGCCATCGACCAGCAGGTCGTACACGCCGTCCGGCGGGGCCGGGAAACCTCGGTAGACCCGCTTGGTAGGCAGCGTGTCCAGTTCGATGGTGGTGGCCCGGGTGCGGAAGGCCAACCGCACGCCGGAGGGCTGCGCCTCGGCCATGACCAGTTGGTCGTCAGGGATCTGCCGGCGCGCCCGAGCGGGCAGCCGATGCGGTAGCAGGCCGTGCGCCGTGCGTTCCACGTCGAGGACGCCGCGCAGGATGTCCGCGGTGACAGGTGTGGTGATCGAGTCGTGCTCAGTGTTCATTGGCCTCAGCCTGTTCATCAAGATTTCTGGGTTGCTCAGATGCGTCGGTGTGCGGCGCGGCGGACCGCCTCCGGCGGTAGCCCGCTGCTGGTCAGGGTGTGGTCCAGTTCCGCAGCAGAGCGTCGAGGGAATCCAAGATCCAGGCCCAGGATTCCTGCGAGTCGACGCCGGTGTGGCTGAAGCCTCCGGCCATCTCCAGGCTGACGTAGCCGTGGAAGACGCTGCCGAGCATCCGGACCGCGTGCGTCTGGTCCGGCTCCGTCAGGTCGTAGCCGCGCAAGATCGCCCGCGTCATCTGCGCGTGCCTGCCGCCGGCGCTGGCGGCCGCCGCCTCGGGGTCGAGCTTGAGCTGGGCTGCGGCGTAGCGGCCGGGATGCTCCTGGGCGTAGTCGCGGTAGACGTTCGCGAAGGCGGTCAGGGCGTCCTTGCCGGCACGCCCGGCCAGGGCGTCAGCGGCCCGGTCGGCGAGTTCCTCCAGAGCGAGCAGGGCGATCTTGGTTTTGAGGTCCTGGGAGCTCTTCACGTGCGAGTACAGACTCGCGACCTTGACATCGAACCGCCGGGCGAGCGCCGAGACGGTCACCTGTTCGAAACCGACCTCGTCGGCCAGATCCGCACCCGCCCGGGTCAGTCGTTCCGTGGTCAGCCCTGCTCGAATCATCATCCTTCTCCCATCTGGCATCATCCATTATGCAATTGCCTAACATATTTAGGCAAACTAGCCTGCCCCTTATGAAGCCGCTGACAGAGCAAGAGATCCGCACCGCGTTCGTGAACTGCACCAAGGGCGAGGCGAAGCGCCTGTCCGTCCCCCGTGACCTGGCCGCGCGCCCCTGGGATGACCTGGACTTCCTCGGCTGGCGTGACCCTCAGGCCCCCGACCGTGCCTACCTCGCCACCGAGCTGGGCGGCCGCCCGGTGGCACTCGCACTGCACTGCCCCAGCGCCGCCTCCTGGCAGACGCGGCGCAGTATGTGCTCGATGTGCATGACCACCCACACCGGCGGCGTCTCGCTGATGGTCGCCGCGAAGGCGGGCAAGGCCGGGCAGCAGGGCAACTCCGTGGGCGCCTACATGTGCAGCGACCTCGCCTGCCCGCTGTACGTACGGGGCAAGAAGGACGCGGGTGCCGGCGCACGGCTCCACGAGTCACTCACCCTGGAGGAGAAGATCCAGCGGACCGTCGGGAACCTCGCCGCGTTCATCGCCAAGGTCACCACATGAAGCATCCAGCCACGCACATCTGAGCTCTCAAAAGGGTATGCAGAATCAGCGCCGGAGCAGGGCCGGTCGCCGGGGTGTCGGCCGAAGGCCGGTCCCGCGCGTCGCAGGCCGGCGCGCGCAGTGGGCCGGTGTGCATGCGGGCGTCAGGCTGGGATGCTGCCGCCTTGTGCGGCGGCGAGGGCCGCCTCGGTGTCGGCCGCGGCGAGGTCGGCGTTCATGTGGGCGCCGGCCAGGGCGCCGGCTGCGGCGGAGGCGCCGACTTGGGCGGTCAGGTCGGTGGCGTTGCCGGCCACCCACACGCCCGGCACCTCGGTGGTGCCGGCCATGCCGGCGGCGAAGCGGCGGCCCATGCCGCCGGGCAGATCCTCCATCGGCAGGCCGAGTTCGTCCAGACCGTCGGTGCGGGCCTGCATCCGGGTCGCGACCGCCCATCAGCGCATGACGTAGGACGAACTCCCCTCCTGATCTGAGCGTTCTGGCTGAACGGACGGGCCAGTCGGAACGCTCAGTCACACCGGCCGGAGCGGCCCCCGGTGGTGAGGCGGGGGCCTGGGCGGGTCAGGCGGCCTCGTGGCTGCGCTGGCAGGTGATGCAGTAGCGGGCCAGAGGACGGATCTTCAGGCGCTCGAAGGGGATGTCGACCTCGCACTGGGCGCACTGCCCGTAGCTGCCTTCGTCGAGCCTGTCCAGGCAGTGCTGGGTTTCGGTGATGGCGCGGTCGGCCGCGGTCAGGGAGGCGAGGATGTCCTGCCAGGCATGGTCGGCGCCGTTGGTGCTGTCGACCGAGGCCTTGAGGTTGTCGCGCTGGGTGATGCGCCACTGCAGGTGCTCCTGCAGCTCCTGCCGGAGGGTCTGGATCTGGACGCTGCTCAGCGTGGTGTGGTGGTTGGTGGTCATGGTTCAGGTCCTTTCGGAGGTCAGTGGGCGGCGGCCGGTGTGGCGATCTGCTCGGCCAGGGCCGGAAGCAGGCACAGCCGGGCCAGCCCGCGGATCGTCGCGTGCGCTGGTTCGAGCGCCGGGGTGACGGAGACGCGCAGCTTGGCGCACAGGTGACGGGCCAGTCTCGGGTCGCGGGCGCCACCGCCCGTGAGGAGCAGGCCGTTGGCCCGGGCCGCGGGACGCTGCTGCGCCGGAAGGCGGCGCAGCAGGTCGGCGACCATGTCCGTCACGCTGTCCAGCGCGTACGCGGGCAGCGTGGGATGCGATGACGCGGCGAGTTGGATGGCGCCCGCGTCGGCGATCGCGGAGTCGCCGAGGGCGACGGCCTCGATGATGCCGGCGCCGACGTCCAGGAGGAGCCGGGGCCGTGGGTCCGTGATGTCCAGGCCACAGCCGATGGCCGCCGCCAGGGGCTCCTCCACCAGGACGACCGGGCAGCGGGCCGCCTGGCGGACGGACGTCCAGACGGCGATACGGTCGATCCGCGTCGCCGCCACCGGGACGCCCACCAGCACCCGCTCCAACGGCCAGGACCCGTAGAGCATCGCGTCCCGCAGGACGGTGTGTGCCAGGCGGTGGCAGGCCGCCATGTTGGCGACCATCCCGTGCAGAATCGGCCACACCACCTCGGAGCCCTGCTCCGGCTCCTGCCGGTCGCGTCGGCGCGGACGGGCGGGGACGGACGAGGCTCGCTCGGCGATGGTGACGCTGCCCGAGACCAGGGAACGGGTTCGGGCCGTCCCCAGGTCGAGGGCCGCGTAGGACGGCTGGTGGTGCGTCATGCCGCCGCCGTTGGACGGTGCCCGGTCCGGCACGCGTCGCACTCTTGACGGTGTGGGGAGCGTCGCAGGTGGTCCAGGTCGATGAAGCAGCCGCAGCGGCGGCAGACGCCGAAGAGCCCGCGGTCCATCCGCTCGATCGCCACTTCGAGCTCGGTGATGCGCCGCCGCGTCCGAGCCCGGGTGCGCTTGCTGGTCGAGCCGGACCCGGTGTCCAGCAACGTCAACGCGACCGGCGGCTGCGCGTCCGCCGGGGAGGCGAGCCCGGCCTTGGCGGCGGTCAGGCGTTGCTGGAGGAGGTCGCGCAGTTCGTCCAACTGCGACAGATGACGCTCGTAGTCCTGGATGAGCATGTTGACTGATCTGATGTTCGCCATGGCGACATCGGCTCCTTGCTAGGCGAAGAGGACCACACCGCACGGGTGTGGTGAACGCCGTTGCTGGGCAGCGGCAGGAGACCTGCGGCGTACGGGCAGGGCGGAGGGCCCTACGGCCGCGTACGCGGGCAGGTGCGTGCGAAAGGAACGATCAGACCAGCGCCGGGGGGCTACGGGAGCCCGTGGTGCGATGGACGAGCTGCTGCGGGCTGAGGACGGACTCCGCGCCCGCCCCCGGCGCGGCCGGCAGCCGCAGATGGGCCGCCTCCGGCTGAAGCGCCCGTCGGACCGGCGGCCACGCCGTCAGCAGGTGCTCCCGCGCGCCGACGAAGCTCGACGGCATGTTGGACGGCTGGTCCACCCAGGACCCGGGCGCCCACATGTCGGAGACGAGGTCGGCAGGCCCGCCGGCGGACAGGCTGCCGTACCTGGCCGCGCTGGAGCCCACCATCAGGACGGACAGCAGAACGAGGCCCACCACGGTGAAGAACGCAGTGGACCCGCGTGGTACTCGCCACGACCTGGTGTCCATAGAGGCGACCATAGCCCAGCCTGCGCGGAAAGGCATGTGCGTTGTTCCTGGGGTACGGTGTGCCTCACAGCGGGAGGTGAGAGATGGTGCGGTCCAGGGCCGCTGCCGTGCTGCTCCTCCTGCTGTCGACGTTCGCCCTGCTGGGCGGGCACAGCGAGGCGGCTCTCGCCGTTCACGAGCTCCCCGATCGGGTCGCGTCCGCCGCCGACACGCGGCCGGGCTCCGGCCAGGCGTCGATCGCCGCGGCCGCGGCGGAGCAGACGTCCGGGCCGCACTGGCTGGCGGGGCCGGTACCCGCCGAACGGGCCCAGGTCCGGGTCGGCGGGCAGGGCCTGACGGGCGGGCTCGCCGTCCTCGACACCGACGACGGGTCGTGCGGCCACCCGCGCCCGGCGACCGGCGCGCACGCCGGTCCCCTCCTCACTCCGCAGCCGGGCCGTGCTGTCGCCCCGGCCAGAGCACCACCCTCCACGACGCGCTGACGTCCTCTTTCACCCGATAGCCCGTGGAGGCTTTCATGTCACGTGCGCCCGTGTGGCGTGCGGTGGTCGCGTGCGCCGTCATCGCCACCGCATTACTGCTCGCTTTCACCATCTCGCCGCGTCTCGGACTGGACCTGCGCGGCGGCACCCAGCTCGTCTTCGAGACCCGCGACTCCCCCACCGTCAAGGCCGACTCCGAGGCCACCGACCGCGCCCTGGACGTCCTACGCCTCAGGGCGGACGCGCTGGGCGTGTCCGAGCCGACCCTGGTCCGGTCCGGAGACAGGCGGATCATCGTGGAGCTGCCCGGCGTCCTGGACCCGCGCCAGGCCGCCGAGGTCATCGGCAAGACCGCGCAGCTCACCTTCCATCCGGTGCTCGGCCGCGCCGAACCAGGCGACGAACGGGCCGTCAAGGATGAGTCCGGGCAGCCGCTCACGCTCGGCCCGGCCGCCATCACCGGCGACGGCGTCACCGACGCGGCCGGACGCACCGACCCCCAGCTGGGGGCGGGCTGGTTCGTCACGGTCGGGTTCCGCGAGGCCGAGGCGTGGCAGCGGCTCACGGGAACCGCCGCCTGCGAGCCCGTCGGCGACCCCAGGCGCCGGGTCGCGATCGTCCTCGACAACGAGATCATCTCCTCTCCGCAGGTGGACGCGTCCGTGCCCTGCCGTACCGGCATCCCGGGCGGATCCACGCAGATCACCGGCTCGTTCACCTCGGAGGAAGCGCGGAATCTGGCCGTGCTGATCAAGGGCGGCGCGCTGCCCGTCCCCATGGAGCTGATCGAGCAGCGCACGGTCGGGCCCACGCTCGGCGCCGAGGCCATCGAGGCCAGCGCCAAGGCGGGCGTCGCGGGCGTGCTGCTGACCGCGCTGTTCATCGTCCTGGTCTACCGGCTGGTCGGCCTGCTCGCCGCGGTGGCGCTGGCGGCGTACGGGCTGATCTCCTATGCGGCGCTCGTCGCGCTCGGCGCCACGCTCACCCTGCCGGGTCTGGCCGGGTTCGTGCTGGCCATCGGCATGGCCGTGGACGCCAACGTGCTGGTGTTCGAGCGGGCCAGGGAGGAGTACGGCAGGACGCCGCGCAGGGGGCTGCGCCGGGCGCTGGACCGCGGGTTCAGGAGCGCCTGGAGCGCCATCGCCGACTCCAACATCACCACGCTGCTGGCGGCCGGGCTGCTGTTCTGGCTGGCGTCGGGGCCGGTGCGCGGCTTCGGCGTGACACTCGCCATCGGCGTGCTGGCCTCGCTGGTCTCGGCGATGCTGATCACCCGCGCGCTGACCCACCTGGTCATCGGACGGATCGGGCCGCGCGTTTCGGGTCTCGGCGGCGTCGGACGGGTCCGAACCTGGCTGACCAGGCGCGACCCGGACGTGATGTCCCGCGGCCGGATCTGGCTCGGCGTCGCCGCCGCGCTGGTGGCCCTCTCCGTGGCCGGGCTGTCGGTCCGCGGGCTGAACTTCGGCGTGGAGTTCACCGGCGGACGGATCGTCGAGTTCGCCACCTCGGCACCGGTGGACGCCGACGCCGCCAGACAGGTCGTGGCCGACGCCGGGCATCCCTCGGCGGTCGTGCAGACGTCCGGGGAGCGGATCTCCGTCCGCACCGGGCAGATCACGGCGCAGGACGTCGCGGGCATCGAGCAGGCGCTCGACAGCCGGTTCGGCGAGGTCGCCAAGGAGCGCGACGAGCTGATCGGCCCCAGCCTGGGCGAGGAGTTGCGCCGCAACGCGCTCATCGCGCTCGCCGTGGCGATGGCCGCGCAACTGCTCTACCTGGCGATCAGGTTCAGGTGGACGTTCGGCGCCGCCGCCGTGCTGGCGCTGCTGGTGGACGCGGGCGTCGTCGTCGGCGTGTTCGCCTGGCTGGGCAGGCCGATCGACGGCGTCTTCCTGGCCGCGATGCTCACGGTCATCGGCTACTCCGTCAACGACAAGGTGGTGGTGTTCGACCGGGTCAGGGAGCTGTGGGCGCAGCGACGGAACGCGCCCTTCCCGGGGATCGTCAACGCCGCGATCCTGCAGACCGTGCCGCGGACCGTCAACACCGGGCTCGGGGCGCTGTTCATCCTGGCCGCGCTGGCCGCCTTCGGCGGCGACTCGCTGGGCGACTTCGCCGTCGCGCTGATCATCGGCATCGTCACGGGCACCGCGTCCTCGACGTTCGTGGCCGGGCCGGTGGCGATCGAGCTGGAGCGCCGCAGCAAGCAGCCGCCGCCGGAGCCCGCCAGGCGGCGGACGGCCAGGCCGCGTG
>NZ_JBEXUP010000155.1:0-20101 GCF_040614375.1 Nonomuraea sp. NPDC005983 | reverse complement strand
CCCGCGAGGCGCTCACCGAGGGCGCCGCGCGGGGCGACCTCGACTGCCTGCGCCACCTGCTGGTGCACCTGCTCCAGCAGCAGGACTATGAGGCCGTCGCCGCGGAGGCGGACCAGGCCGTCAGCACCGGCGACCCCGAGACCGTGGCGATGGCCTACTGGGTGTGGGGCGACGCGTGCAAGGCCGTGGGCGACCTGGCGGGCGCGGTGCTGATGTACCGCAAGGGCATCGACGTCGGCTTCCCCGACACGACGCCCAGCATGCGGACCGACCTGGCCCAGGCGCTGCACGCGCAGGGCGACACGGCCGCCGCCGTGCAGGAGGCGCGCTGGGCCGTGGAGTCCGGCGAGCCGGACGCCGTGGCCAGAGGCGGCATCCACCTGGGCTGCTGGCTGCACGAGGACGGCGACCCGCTCGGCGCCGCCGAGGCGTTCGCCGCCGCCGCGGCCACCGAGACCGTCCTGGCGCAGACGGCGGTCGACAACCTGTCCGCGCTCGCCTATCAGGCCTACGAGCGGGACGAGCACGGGCTGGCCGTGCAGATCCTGTCGCTGATGGGCGAGCACGCCGCCGACAGGGCCAAGGAGCTGGGCGGGATCTGCGACGACGCCGCCGCCGTCCGCGCCTACTACGAGCTGGCGGGCTCGGGCCCGTTCATCGAGCTGGACGTCGCAGAGCGCCTCGCGGAGCTCGGGGACACGGCCGAGGCCCGCGCGATCTACGAGCGGCTGAACGAGCACGAGGACCCGGACGTCCGGTTCGTCGCCGGCGGCAGGCTGCTGACGCTGCTTGACGAGCAAGGCGACGCCGAGGCGTTCTACAGCGTCGCCGAACGGCAGGCGGGCGACGCCGACAGCCCCGTCCAGTCGGTGTTCGGCAGCCTGCTGGGCATGTTGCAGGAGCGCCAGGGCGACACCGAGGCGTCGCTGCGCACGCTCAGGGCGGCGGCCGAGAGCGGCGAGCCCACCGCGCTCACCGTCCTGGCCCAGGCGCTGGTCAACGCCGGCGAGGTGGCGGAGGGGCGGGAGGTCTACCTGCGGGTGGTCAACGGCGACGACCCGGAGCTCGCGGCGCGGGCCATGGTGGCGCTCGGCCACACCCACCACGACGAGAACGAGACCCAGGCCCGCCAGTGGTACATGCAGGCGGTGGACGCGGCAGAAGGGCACGTCAGCGCCCTCGCGGCGATGTACCTGGGCGCGCTGGCCAAGCGCCGCCGCGACTTCCCCGAGGCGCTCACCTGGTACCAGCGGGTCATCGACTCGGGCGACAGTGAGTCGGGCATGGCGGCGGCCCACCTGGGCGAGCTGTGCTACTGGCTGGGCGACAGGGACGGCGCGCTGAAGTTCTACGAGCTCACGCTGAGCCTGACGGATCAGCCCGAACTCGTGGCGGAGGCCGCGTACCGGCTGGGCGAGATCCGCCATGCCCACGGCGACGTCACCCTGGCCAGGCGCATGCTGGAAACCGCCGTGGCGACGGGCGACGCCACCTTCGCCCCGGAGGCCGAGGCGCTGCTGGAGAAGCTGGCCTAGGACGGCACCCGAACGACGACCCGCGAGGGGCACGCCCAGGTCAACGGCGTGCCCCTCGCGGTCGTGGCGATGACCGGCGTTCCTCCGGCTGGTGAACTTGCGCTTAATTTACTGACCGCATAGTCTCATCGGGTCAAACATTTGAGGTGAGACTGATGGCCAAGGTCGGCAGGCCGCCGCAGGATCCCGCGCGCCAGCTGGAGCGGGCGCACCGGATTCTCGACGCCGCCGCGGAGCTGATCCTGCGCTGGGGCTACGACAAGACGACGATCGACGACGTCGCCAAACAGGCCGGGGTCGCCAAGGGCACGATCTACCTGCACTGGAAGACCCGCGACGCGCTGTTCGCCGCGTTGCTGCGCCGCGAGCGCGTGCGCATGCTGGGCGAGGTCCGCGCGCAGGCCCCCGCCACGCTGCGGGCCCTGCTCGCGGAGCTGTCCGCGGCGATGCTGCGCAGGCCGCTGATGAGGGCGCTGCTGGTGGGCGACACCGAGGTGCTCGGCAAGCTCGCCCGGCAGAAGCGGGGCAGAACGAGAGATCTGCCGCTGGAAGCGTTCCAGGACTATCTCGGCGAACTTGACAAGCGGGGCGCACTCCGCCCGGACCGCACTCCGGTCGAGCGCGAGGCGATCCTCGGCTCGGTCGTGTACGGGTTCCTGGTGGCGCAGAGCGTCCTGCCGGAGTCCGCGCGCGTCCCCGACGACCGGCTCGTCGAGCTGCTCGCCGACACCGGCGACCGCGCCATCAGCACGGAGGGAACGCCCACCGACGACGACGCCCGCGCCATCGCCGAGGCCACCCTCGACTACCTCGAGACCGTCGAGGAGATCGCGCAGCGGAAGCTGGCGGTCTCTCTAGGGGGCGACCCCTCAAAGGAGCGTGTGACGTGAGGGTTGTCCTCCCTCTCGACGATGCCGCCGCCGACCTGGCGACCGTGGGTGGCAAGGGTGCCTCCCTGGCCAGGCTGACCAGGGCCGGGCTGCCGGTCCCCGGCGGGTTCCACATCACCACCGAGGCCTACCGGCTGTTCGTGGCCGGCTTCCGCGACCAGATCCTGGAAGCCGCGTCCGCCGGCGACGCCGAGCGCATCGCGGCCCTGTTCGCCGAGCACGACGTGCCCGCCGAGCTCGCCGCCGACATCCGCGACGCCTACGACCGGCTGGGCGGTGCGGCGGTGGCCGTGCGGTCGTCCGCCACCGCCGAGGACCTGCCCGACATGTCCTTCGCCGGACAGCAGGACACCTACCTCAACGTCAGGGGCGACACGCTACTCGACGCGGTCAGGCGCTGCTGGGCCTCGCTCTGGAACGCCCGCGCCATCGCCTACCGCGAGCAGAACGGGGTGCCGCAGGACGACGTCGCGCTGGCCGTGGTCGTCCAGGAACTGGTCGACGCCGACGCCGCCGGCATCATGTTCACCGCCAACCCCGTGACCGGCGCCAGGGACGAGACCGTCGTCAACGCCTCGTGGGGCCTGGGCGAGGCCGTCGTCGGCGGCCAGGTCACCCCCGACACGATCGTGGTCACGTCAGGAAAGGTCACCGAGGCGCGGGTGGGCGACAAGGCCGTGATGACGGTCCGCACCGCCGACGGCACCCGCGAGGAGCCTGTCCCGCAGGAGCGGCGCGGCGAGCCCGTCCTCGACTCCGCGCAGGCGGAGCAGCTCGCCGCGATCGGCGCGCGCATCCAGGACCTGTACGGGACCCCGATGGACGTCGAGTGGGCCAGGCGCGACGGCGCGTTCGCGATCGTCCAGGCCCGCCCGATCACCGGCCTCAAGCAGCAGGTCGAGGAGTGGAACGACAGCCGCAACGGCTTCTACCTGTGGACCGGTGGCAACCTCGGCGAGGCCATCCCCGACGTGATGACCCCCGCCACCTGGTCGTTCGTCCGCATGTTCATCCACGAGGCGATGTCGGCGTCCGCGCTGCCCGGCTTCGACCTGGTGGGCAACGTCGGCGGGCGCTTCTACATGAACCTGAGCATCACCTTCTCGATCGCCAAGGCGCTCGGCATGCAGGGCAGGCTCGGCGCGGTCGAGCAGGTCTTCGGCAAGTTGCCGCCCGGCCTGGACGTGCCCGGCGTGGACATCTCCCGCTGGGAGATCATCCGGCGGACCATCCCGCTGGCCGTCCGCATCCAGCGGCGGGTCCGCACCAACCTCAAGGTCATGCGCCCCTTCCTGGCCACCGCCCAGCGGCGCTGCGAGGAGCTGCGCGACCGGATCGCCGCCACCGCGACCGGCCCCGAACTGGCCGCCCTGTGGGCGAGCGAGATCGAGCCGCACCTCGTCACGGCGTGCCGCGTCCTGGAGGCCGCGGGCCGCCAGGGCGGCGCCACGCTCGTCTTCACCCGCGACAAACTGCGCAAGATGATGGGGGACGTCGACGCCGAGGCCATGCTCACCGGCGTCAACTCCGACGGCGAACTGGCCAGCCTCGGCCCCGTCATGGGGTTGACGAGGCTGGCCCGAGGCGAGATCACCCGTGAGGACTTCGCCCGCTCCTACGGTCATCGCGGCCCGCACGAGTTCGAGGTGTCGATCCCGCGGCCGGGGGAGGACCCCGCCTGGATCGACGCGCAGCTCGCCGGCCTGCGCGACCTGCGCGCCGACACCGAGGCGCTGCTCGCCCGCCAGCGCAAGGCCCGCGACGAGGCGTGGGCCCGCTTCGCCCGCCGCTACCCGCGCAAGCAGGCCCGGATGCGGGCCAGGGTCGCGCGGTGGAACGGGGTCGTCCGCGACCGGGAATCGACCCGCTCGGAGGTGATGCGCGCGTTCTGGGTGCTGCGGGCGTTCGTGGCCCGCGCCGGCGAGCTGACCGGGCACGGCGACGACCTGTTCTTCCTGTACCTGGACGAGATCCTGGACGTGCTGCGCGGCTCGGACCAGCCGCTGCGGCAGGTCGCCGTGCGCCGCGCCACCTTCGAGCAGTACGCGGCCCTCCCGCCGTACCCGACGCTGATCGTCGGCCACTTCGACCCGGTGCGCTGGGCCGCCGACCCCGGCAGGCGGAGCGACCTGTACGACCCGCGCGGCGGCGTGGCCCCCGTCAGCGACACCGTCACCGGCTTCCCCGGCGCTCCCGGCGTCGTGGAGGGCGTCGTCCGCGTGATCTCCAACCCGGAGGACGGCGACCGGCTCGGGCACGGCGACATCCTGGTGACGACGCTCACCAACGTCGGCTGGACCCCGATGTTCCCGCGCGCCGCCGCGGTCGTGACCGACATGGGGGCGCCGCTGTCGCACGCCTCGATCGTCGCCCGTGAGCTGGGCATCCCCGCCGTCGTCGGGACGGGCAACGCCACCATGCGGCTGCGTGACGGCGACCGCGTCCGGGTCGACGGGGAGCGGGGCACCGTCGAGCTGCTGGCGCCCGAGGCGACCGGATGACCGTCCCCCTGCCCGAGCCGGTGGCCGTGGCGCTCGAACACCGGCTGGTCAGCTTCTGAGACCGTCGCGGAAGGGACATCCGGCCGATGACGGGTGTACTTTCGGCCGATGGACCGGCCGCCGCGCGGCAAGATCATGAAATCTCATGAATCGCTCCCTCGCGGCCTCGCTGCTCGCGGCGACGGCCGTCCTGCCTGGTCTGATCGCCGTCGAGCCGGCGCTGGCCGACACCTCCATCTCGTGGCAGCGGTGCGCCGAGCAGCCCGCGGCCGAGTGCGGCACCATCGAGGTGCCCGTCGACTGGGACGTCCCGTCCGGGCCGAAGACCAGGCTGTCCGTCGTGCGGCGCCCGGCCACCGATCCCGCTGCCCGAGCCGGCACCCTGTTCTTCAACCCCGGCGGCCCGGGCGGCCAGGCGGTGCTGATCGTCCGCGACTACCCGTCCGAGACCTTCTCCGACGACCTGCGCCGCCGCTTCGACATCGTGGGCATCGACCCGCGCGGGGTCGGCGAGAGCGGCGCCGTACGCTGCGGGCTGCCGGTTCACGACCCCGCGATCAGCCAGTACCCCCGCACGCCCGCCGAGTACGACCGGCTGGTCGCGCACAACAGAGCGGTCGGCGAGAGCTGCCTGACCGGCACGGGCCCGCTGCTTCGCCACATCGACACCACCAGCGTCGCCCGCGACTTCGACGCGGTGCGGGCCGCGCTGGGCGAGACGAAGGTGAGCTTTCTCGGCAAGTCGTACGGCACCATGCTCGGGACGGAGTACGCGCGGCTCTTCCCCGGACGGGTGCGCACCATGGCCCTGGACGGCGCCGTCGACCACGGGATGACCTCGGACCGGATGGTCACCGACGCGACCGTCGCCGTGGAGGACTCCTTCGAGCAGTTCGCCTCCTGGTGCGACCGCACGGCGGCCTGCGCGCTCCACGGCCGCGACGTCGGGCGGGTGTGGGATGACCTGGTGGCGCGGGCCGAACGCGACCCCATCCCGGTGAAGGGCGGACGTCCCATGACCGCCGAGGAGCTCCGCTACGTCGCCTACGTCTTCCTCACCCTGTCGCCCGAGTACGCCGGCGGCCTGGCCACCGGCGTCGTCCAGGCCGAGAAGGGGGACGCGGCGCTCTTCGCGACGATGCGCGGGCAGGCGCTGGACGATCCGGCGAGCACCGCCGCGTACCGGTCGATCCTCTGCCTGGACATCGACCCGCAGATCCGCGACCACCGCGACCTGCGTGTTCGGCTGAACAAGATCCGCAAGCTGTCACCGCACATGAAGGGCACCTCGGAGTTCTGGGACATGACGACCGGCTGCCTCGGCTGGCCGCTGGCTCCGACGAACCCGCAGCGGCCGGTGGACGTGCACGGCGCCCCGCCGATCCTGGTCGTCGGCAACACCCATGACCCGGCGACGCCGCTGCGCTGGGCCCGCAGCCTGTCGGCGCACATCCGCGACTCGGGCCTGCTGGTCTACGACGGCATGGGGCACACCGCCTATCGGAGGTCCGCCTGCGCGACCGAGCACATCGACCGCTACCTGATCACCGGACGCCTCCCCGCAGCGGGGACGACCTGCCGCGCCGCCTGACGGCGTGCGGCTCAGCCCGGCGCCGCGTGACGGTCTGCGGGGCAGGCCGTGCAGCGAGGTCGCCCGAACGGCCCGCGGGTCAGGCGGTGCAGCGGGGGCGTCTGAACGGCCTGCGGGTCAGGCGGTGAAGACGGCGTCGAGGTAGACCCAGGCGCCCTCGTGCCGGGCGAACCGGCTCTGTTCGCGCAGTTCGCCGGGGCGCCCCTCGTGCACGTAGCGGGCGCGGAAGGTGACGGTGCCTTCGGTGTGGAAGGGGGTTCCGCCGGAGGTGCCCTCGATGTCCAGGCCGGTCCAGCGCATTCCGGGTTCGAAGTCGACGCGGGACGGGCGGGTGCGGGGGTGCCAGGTGCGCAGCAGGTAGGCCTCGTCCGTGAGGGCGAACGCGGTGTAGCGGGAGCGCATCAGCGCCTCGGCCGTCGGGGCGGCCTGGCCGGCGTGGAACCGCCCGCAGCACTCGGCGTACGCGCTGGGCAGGCCGCACGGGCAGGCCGCACCGGCCGGCGATGAGGCGGGACGGGGACGAGGTCGGGACATGCCGTCCATTCTCCCGCGTCACGCAGCGGGCTGCTCCCGCAGCGCGCCCGCGCTCGCGTGAGTCAGGCCGGTTGGTCCCAGATGCTGGGGGTGCCCGCCCCCTCGTGCCGGGCCGTCCGCAGGTCTGTCGACCAGTCGAGGGCCGCGTTGGCGTTGTCCAGGTCGTCGGTGGCGATGACGATCCGGACGCCGCCGAAGGTCGTGTAGGCGAGGTCGATGTTGACGTTCGCGTCGGCGAGTTGCCTGGTCAGCTCGCCGAGCGTCCCCGGCCGATCGTCGATGTCCACCACCAGGACGGGGCGCTCGTCGGCGATCCCCATCCCCGCGCCTTCGAGCGCCTCCCGGCACCTGGTCGTGGCGGAGTCGTCGACGAGCACGTGCACGACGCCCTTGCCCTCACCCGTGAACGCGGCGAGGCCCTGGATGTTCACGCCGACCTGGCCGGTGACCTCCCCGAGGCGGGCCAGCTCACCCGGCTGATCATTGATAATCACAGTGAGATCCGTAGGCATCGCTCTTTCATCTTCTCACCGGACCGCATTTACCACAATTCGCCCAGAAGTGGACGCCGGACTCTCGCCAACGGTGGGCCCGTCAGGGCGACTAAGGTTAGGAAACTGGCCCGAGAGCCCGCACTGAGGACTCACGTAACTTTCGTCTCACGCACGCCTTTCGTACCGCCACCGTCCTTGATCACGTCCGATCTTGTCGGTCATGAACAGATGGCGCGTGGTCACGGCGGCCGCGATCTTCACTGCCGCGCTCGCGGCGCTCACCGGGACGGCGAGCGCGGACGAGATCCACGACAACTCCCGTCACACCTTCGACCTCCAGGCCCACCGAGGCGGGCTCGGGCTCGTGGTGGAGAGCACCCTGCCCGCCTTCGCCAACGCGCTGGAGCTCGGCGTCAGCACGCTGGAACTGGACGTGCAGATCACCGAGGACGGCCAGGCCGTCGTCACCCACGACCGGCGCGTCAGCGGCACGAAGTGCCGTGACACCGCGCCCGCGACTCCTGGCGACCCCGAGTTCCCCTACGTCGGCAAGTACCTCAACACGCTCACGCTGGCCCAGGTCAGGACCATGGACTGCGGCTCGCTCACCCTGCCGGACTTCCCCGGCCAGCGGGCGGTGCCCGGAACCGAGATGGCGACCCTCCGCGAGGTCTTCGACCTGGTCAACCGCTACCACGCCCGCGGCGTCATGCTCAACGTCGAGACCAAGGTCGAGGCGGGCGCGCCGCAGGAGACCGCGCCGCGCGAGCAGTTCGTCCAGGTGACGGCCCAGGAGATCAGGCGCGCCGGGCTGCTGCGGCAGGTCACCATCCAGAGCTTCGACTGGGGCGCGCTCATGCGAATGCGCGAGGTCGAGCCGAAGCTGCCGCTCGTCGCCCTGACCAACCGCGACTTCCTGCAGACCGGCAAGCCGGGCGCGTCGCCGTGGCTCGGCGGCATCGACATCGACGACTTCGGCGGCGACCCGCTCAAGGCGATCAAGTCGTTCGGCGCGGACGCCTTCTCGCCCGTGCACGGGTTCCCGCAGAACGGCAAGGTGACCGACCCCGGCTACCAGGCGTACGTCACCAAGGACATGGTGGACCAGGCGCACGCGCTCGGCCTCAAGGTCATCCCGTGGACCATCGACGACGAGGCCACCATCGACAAGCTCATGGACGACGGCGTGGACGGCGTCATCACCGACTACCCCGACCGTCTCCGCCAGATCATGGCCGCCCGCGGCCTCAAGCTCCCCAAGCAGTACACGCTCAAGCCGTGACCCTCTGACAGCACCCCGCACCGGCCCCTGTACGCGCCGCTCCCACGTGGCGGTCGTGGAGGGGCCGCCGGCGATGGACGGCTGACGTCCCGCGAGGTCACGGAGGTGGCGGGGCGTCGGACGTCCGCAGGTGCTCGCGCGCCTCCTCGACCGAGCGCGCGATCCCCAGCGCGCCGCTCGCCTCGGCGACCGCGCCCGCCTCCTCGACCAGCGCCAGCGCGTCGTCGCGGCGGCCCTGACCGGCGGCGATGTAGGCGAGCCCGACGAGGTTCGCGGCCACGCCGGGCAGGAAGCCCAGCTCTCTGCGCAGCCGCACCGACTCCTCCAGCCGCTCGCGCGCCGTGTCCAGCCGCCCGGCGACGTGCGCCGCGATGCCCAGGTGGCGCAGCGCGTAGGAGAGCGTCAGCAGGTCGCCGGCCTGGGCGGCCAGCTCGCGGGAGCGCTCGAGCACGGGCACCGCGGCGTCGTGGTCGTGCCGCACCACCTGGTGGAAGGCGCCGATCCAGAACAGCGACTCGGCCTCGCCGCGCACGTCGCCGAGCCGCTGGTAGAGCTGGGCCGCGCGGTCGAACGCGGCCGGCTCGCCGGGGTCCTCCTGCTGCCCTTCGAGGAAGCGCGCGTGCGCGACCCGGCCCCGGGCCAGAGCGAGGTCGGCCTCGACCGCGTCCAGCTCCCGCTCGGCGGTCTCCAGCGCGCCGGCGTCGCCGCCGAAGACCGCGCGCTCGTAGAGCAGCCTGGCCTGTTCGATTCGTGAGTCCGTGCTCATGCCCGCTCCGTCCCTCGGGTTTCCGCGCCGCGCCGGAACGTTACCGGCCCGCGGGGACGATTCTGTCGATCATGCGCGACCTTATCCTGGCGGGGATGTCCGGGGCGAAGCGTTCCAGATAGGAGTCCAGGTGGCAGGCCTCGTCCCAGAGGAAGGGCAGGTCGAACGCGAGCATCGTGCGGATCGCCAGCAGCGGGACGGGCGAGCGCAGCGGGCGGAAGTCCTGGTTCCACAGCCCCGGCTCGGCGCAGGTGGGGTGGAACTGGCCGATCATGAGCCCGTCGGAGACGTGCTCCTCCTTCAGCCGCCGCTGCAACGCGTCCAACTCCGTGGAGTCGTCGTGGTCGAAGTCCGGAAGGATCACGATGAACGTCAGCAGCTCCCTGCTGGCGGACGGCAACGTGGCGGCCAGCTCCTGGAACCGCGTCCGGAACGCCGACAGTACCTCGGCCGTCGAGTCGATGTCCGCCACGTCCTCCTGGACGGCCAGGTAGAACAGGTCGCGCCGCAGCGAGGGGGCGCTGAACGGGCAGACGGGCCCGTGCCGGCCGAGCTCGGGATGGCCCTGGGTGAGGAACTCCCTGCTCCAGTCGAGGATCTTCCGCAGCTCGGGCAGCCGCGGATGGTCGAAGCCCGCCGACACCTCGGCGGCGGACCACAGGCGTGGCTCAGACCTCATACGGGTCCCGCCACATCGGACGCAACCCCGGGCCACCGGGGATGAAGATCTCGGGCCCGTGGGGCTCGAACCCGAAGCCGCGCGACAGCGCCTCCCCGCCCGCGGAGCTGGCCTCCAGGTAGGCGGGGGTGCCGTCGCGGTCGCAGCTCTCCAGCACGTGCCGCATCAGCTCCGCGCCCAGGCCGGTCCGCTGCCGGTGCGCCGCCACCGCGCCGAAGCCCAGGTACAGGTGCCGGGGCGAGGCGGGGTGGTGCGCGTCCTGGAGGTCGACGATGGTCATCAGCGCGTCGGCGTACTCGCCCGCGATCTCGCGCAGGCGCTCGGCGAACTCCTCACCGGGTTCCCCCGCTCCCGGCGGGGCCGAGAGCACGACCGCTTCGTGGTCGTCGGTCGTGAACACGCCGCCCTGGGAGAGCGACAGCTCGAAGAACGCCCGGAACATGTCAGGGAGGATCTGCCGGCGCCGGTCGGGGTCGGGGAACGCCCAGACCGTCAGCGCGTCCCCGAAGAAGGACTCCGACAGCAGCGCGATCAGCGGCTCGGCGTCGGCACCGGTGGCCTGGCGGATGGGGACGGTGGGACTGGACAACGGGGACTCCTTCCGGTGGCGAGCCCCTCAAGCCGTTGATGCAGGTGTTCGAGGGAGTCGCCGATCTCGGGTTTGATCAGGACACTGCGCAGGATGCGGGCGTTCGGGGCGTCGGCCACGAGCCAGGGGTGGCGCTCGGTGAGGGCGTCACCGTCCACCCGCAGGGTGCTGACGTAGACAGGGTCGGGGCCGGCCATGCCGTCGCTCAGCACCCTGGCCGTCGCCTCGTCGACGCCGGCCAGGGTCGGCTCGGACGGGAAGTAGGTGACGATGTCCAGCTCGGGCGGCTGGTACAGCGTCAGGTGCGGCGAGGCGCGGAGCAGGTCCGCCCAGCGCCTGGCCGCCTTCAGGCCGGGCAGCAGCACCTGCCCCAGCCCTTCGGGGGTGGCGGGCAGCAGGCGGAGCGTGAGCCACAGCGCCGCCGCGGCGGCGCCCGCCCGCGAGCACTCCAGGCTGATCTCGCCCAGGTGCAGGTCGCTGGGGGTGAAGTAGGTGTAGGGGGAGTCGTGCCGGTAGTGCCTGGCCACCTGGGGGTCGCGGAACAGCACGGCACCGCACCCGTAGGGCTGCAGCCCGTGCTTGTGCGGGTCGACCACGACCGAGTCGCAGAACGCGATCGCGTCCCACGGGCGGCGGTCGAACAGCCCCTCGCCCGCCAGGAGCGTGAAGAAGCCGCCGTAGGCGGCGTCCACGTGCAGGCGCACGCCGAACCGGGCCTTCAGCGCGAGCGCCTCGTGGACGGGGTCGACCGCGCCGGTGCCGGTCGTCCCCGCCGTCAGCACGACGGTGCCGATGCGCTCCCGGCGCAGCAGGTCCTCCAGCGCGTCGAGGTCCATCCGGCCGTGCCGGTCGACGGGCACGGCGTGCCCCTCCATCCCGAGCACGCGGCACATCCGCGCGTGGGTGAAGTGGCTGTCGGCGCTGTAGGCGACGCCCGCGCCGGGATGGCTCTCGCGGGCGACGTACAGCGCTTCGAGGTTGCCCATAGTCCCGCTGGTCGTGAGGTGCCCGAGGTGTCGCCTGAAGCCGAACATGGCGGCCAGCTCCGCGATCACCTCGCGCTCCATGTCGGCCGTCGCGGGGCCGCCCTCGCGGGCGTGGTTGTTCGGGTTGACGAGCATCGCGGCGAGGTAGCCGACCACCGCCGCCGGGTGCGGCGGCTTGACCATCTGCCCCACGTAGCTCGGGTGGAAGAACGGGTAGTTGTCGCGCAGGCGCTTGGTGAGGTCCGCGAAGGCCGCGCCGAACCGCTCGTCGTCGACGTGGTGCGACGGGTGCGGGGTGAAGGGCGCGAACTCCGCGGCCCACTCGCCGGACGCCTCGACCGCGCGGCCCAACCAGTGCTGGAGGTCCATCGCCGCTCAGCCCACCCTTTCCAGGACGGGCGTGGCCAGCCCGAGGTGGGCCTTCCTGCGCTCGTCCTCCTCGGGGGTGAGCTGCACGCGGGACATGGCGACCCGCAGGATGGGCGGCGCGATGACCGAGGTGATGACCGCGACCAGGATGATGATGGTGAACACCTCGGTGCTGATGACGCCCAGGCGCAGGCCGACCATGGCGACGATGACCTCGACGACGCCGCGGGCGTTCATCCCCGCGCCCAGGGCCAGCGCCTCCCACTTGTTCAGGCGGCTGGTGAGGGCGCCCAGGTAGGCGCCGGCGAACTTGCCGGCGATCGCGATGGCCAGGATGAGCGCGGCGAAGCCCAGGACGTCCGGCCTGGCCAGCGCGGTGAGGTCCATGCGCAGGCCGGCGGTGGCGAAGAAGATCGGGGCGAACACCGCGAGGACGACCGTGCGCAGCGGCGCCAGCCTGGCCGGGTCGGGCCTGCCCGACGCGCTGATGAGCACGCCCATGACGAAGGCGCCGAAGATGGGTTCGAGGCCGAGCGCGTGGCTGCCCGCGGAGGCGAGCAGGATCAGCACGACCGTGCTCGCGATCGTCGGGACGGCGTCCGCGGAGCGTGCCGCCAGCTGGTAGACCTTGCGCACCAGCGGGCGGCCGATGACGACGGCGAAGACGAGCACGCCGGCCAGGTAGGCCAGCGACAGCAGCACGTTGCCGGTGTGCAGGCCGGTGGTGGCCATGGCCGACACGACCGAGAGCATCAGCCAGCCGAAGGCGTCGTCCACCATGCCCGCGGTCAGCGTCAGCTGGCCGATGTTGCGGTGCATGAGGTTCATGTCGATGAGCGTCTTCGCGATCACCGGGATCGCGCTGACGCACATGGCGACGCCGAGGAAGAGGGCGAACACCGTCTGGTCCTTGCCTCCGGTGAACGCCTGCGGCAGCAGCAGGCCGGTGGCGACGCCCAGGCCGAGCGGGATCACCAGCCCGAACCCGCTGACCTTCACCGCCGCCGTGCCCTGCCTGCGGATCAGCTTCAGGTCCAGGTGCGCGCCGGTGATGCCGACCAGCAGCAGCACGCCGATCTGGCCCACCGCGTCCAGCATGTGGAACTGCTCGGCCTCGTGCGGGATCAGCCACGCTGACAGGTCGGGGGAGACCTGGAAGAACAGCGACGGGCCGAGCAGGACGCCGGCGGTCAGTTCGCCGACCACCGGGGGCAGCTTCAGCCGCACCGCGAGCCGGCCCAGCGCGAGTGCCAGCAGGAGCAGCACCCCGATCTGCAGCAGGAGAAGGAGCAGCGCGTGCGCTCCTATCGGTGCAATGGGAGCCATGGAATCAACCTCTCCACTCGGGTGACCGAGAGCCAGGCTGTCATCGGCCACGCCGTTTGCCACCGAGGAGATGACCGAAGTCATTGTGGAAGGGCCCTCTAGCACCGCTCTGAATCCGCGTTGAGCGGGCCCCCACCGGCCGTCGCGATACTGGCCGACAAGCGCCCGTTGAAGATGGGGGAAGCCATGCAGGACCCACAGCCCCTGCTCGGCCGAGAGCCCGAGATCGAGCTGCTGGACAGGCTCATCGGCGACGTGGAGGAGAGCCGCTCCGCTGTGGTGATCGTCGAAGGAGGGGCGGGATCGGGGAAGACCGCCCTGCTCAACCATGTGGTCGCCGCCACCAGGCGGAAACGGCTCCAGGTGCTGTTCGCCTCCGGCGGTCGCCGGCGCCCGCAGCCCGGCCTCGGCGCCGTGTGCGAGCTCCTCCAACTGCAGCAGCCGCCATCCGTTCCGGACTCCGGGAGGGACGATGTGTTCGCCGTCCTGTACGAGCAGGTCCGCCAGGTCACCGAGGAGGGGCCGCTGGTGCTCGTCGTCGACGACGTGCACCGTGTCGACGACCTTTCGCTCGGCTGGCTGGCCCACCTGGCGCGGAGGTTATCCAGCATCCCGGTACTGCTGGTGGTTTCCGTCCCGATAGGGGAGCTGCCTGCGTCGCGGCAGGCCTATGACGAGCTGCGCAACACGCTCAACCACACCGAGATCCACCTGAACCCGCTGGGTCAGGAGGAGGTCGGCCGCCTCCTGGAGAGGTACCGGCCGACGCCGGCCAGCCCGCAGTTCACCGCGCTGTGCTGGCGGCTGACGGGCGGCAACCCGCGGTTCGCGCACGACCTGGCCCGCCAGCTCAACCTGGAGGGCATCGGCACGGACGACGAGTCCGCGGGGCTGCTCCCCGGGCTGGCGCCGCCGCGCATCGCGCGCTACATCTCCGACAGGCTCACCCGCCACTCGGCCCATTCGCTGACCGTCGCCAAGGTCCTCGCCGTCCTGGACGGTGACGCCAGGCCGACCCTGGTCAGGGAGCTGTGCGGCATCGAGGACACGGAGTGCGCCAACACCATCCAGTCGCTCACCGAGCTGGGCCTGCTGCGCGCCGGAGGCACCATCGCCTTCGTCCACCCGATCGTGCGCACGGCGCTGTACCGCTGCATGCGCGCCGAGGAGCGCAACCGCTACCACCTCGCCGCCGCGAAACTCCTGGCCGCGCGGGACGCCGACGCGCCGCTCACCGGACGGCACCTGCTCGCCACCGGCCCCACCACCGCCCCGGAGGTCACCGACCTGCTCTGCGACGTGGCCGTCCGGCTCACCTCGATGGGATACCTGGAGCAGGCCACGGCCTGCATGCAGCGGGCGATCAGCAACTCGCTCTCGCCCGCGCACCGGGTGAAGCTGACGCTGCAGCTGGGCGTCGCGCTCAGCGGGCACGACCACCACGCCTCGATCAGGCATCTCAGGAACGCCAGCACCGGGGTCAGGACGGCGGCGGAGCACGCGCTCATCGGGCAGCATCTCGCGCTCGCCACGGCGGCGCTGGGCGACCTCGACGGCGCCATCGCCGTGCTGGACGAGCACGTCGAACTGATCGACCGGCTCGACCCGCCGCTCAGCGAGCGGCTGCGGGGCTACCGGCTGATCCTGAGCATGCTGAGCGGGTCGCGGCCCCAGGAGCCGATCAAGGCCGCCGACGACGGCGGCACCCGGGCGGCGCTGGCGGCCCAGCTGGCCTGGGCGGGCGACGACCTCGACCGGTCGGCGGCCGAGGCCGGGGCGGCGCTCGCGACCGACCGGCTGATCGAGGCGGGCTCGCTGGTGACCAGCTTCGGCCTGCTGCCGCTGCTGTACGCCGACCGGCTCGACACGGTCGAACGGCACCTGCTCGACGCCGAGCAGCATGCGCCGCCCGTCCAGGTGCCCGAGCTGGCCGCGATCAGGTCGCACGCCGCGCTGCACAGAGGGGACGTCGGGCAGGCGGAGGCCGCCGCGCGCACCGCGGTCGACGCCGTCGCCGACGGGCTGCCCGAGCCGATGATCTTCCATCATCTCGGGGTGCTCATCGACGTGCTCCTGGAGCGCGGCGAGCACGAGCAGGCCGACGAGCTGCTGCGGCAGGCCGGGCTGCCCAACGAGCTGCCGCTCACCTGGCGGTACAACCACCTGCTCGACAGCAGGGGGCGGCTGCGGATCGCGTGCGGGCACGTCCGGGCGGGGGTCGACGACCTGCTCGCCTGCGGGGAGCGGCTGGCCCGCTGGGGGGTGTTCAACCCGGCGGTCAGCGACTGGCGCTCGCACGCGGCGATCGCCCTGGACCGGCTCGGCGAGCGGGAGCGGGCGCTGGCCCTGGCGCGCGAGCAGGTCCGGGCCGCCCGGTCATGGCCGGCGGGGAGGTCCCTCGGCATCAGCCTGAGGGCCCTGGCCATGCTCACGTCCGACCCGGACAGGCGGGTGGCGATGCTGCGCGAGTCCGTCGAGATCCTGGAGCGGTCGCCCGCCGCGCTGGAGCTGGGCCGCAGCGTCGTCGGTCTCGGCACCGCGCTCGCGGACGCGAACCAGGAGGTCGAGGCCCGCGACATGCTGCGGCGCGGGCTGGACCTCGGCCAGCACTGCGGCGGCACCGCGCTCGCCGACCACGCGCACGCCGAACTGCTCAAGCACGGCGCGCGCCCGCGCAGGCGGGCGCAGACGGGGTGGGACTCGCTGACGCCCGCCGAGATCAGGGTCGCCGAGCTGGTCGTGGACGGGAAGAAGAACAGGGAGATCGCGCAGCTGCTGTTCGTCTCGCAGCGGACGGTCGAGCTGCACCTGACGAGCATCTACCGGAAGCTGAATGTCTCCAACCGGGCCGAGCTCGTCAAAGCCGGCTGAACGCCGCCGCCGGTGTCCCGCTCTTCGGGGGGAGGGGGCGGCGGCGCCCCCTCGTCAGGCCCGGCTGAGGACCGCCGCGTTGCGCTCGTCGCGGCGCTCGACGAAGCGGCTCGCCTGGACGTCGAGCTGCCCGAGGAACGACGCGAGCTCCTCCCGCGCCGCCTCCCCGCGGGGGGACAAACCGGTGCGCTCGAAGACCTGCCAGTGCCGCAGGATGGGCATGATGACCTTGTCCAGGTGGAGCCGCAGGTCGTAGATGCCGCCCTGGGCGATCATCACGGCCATGCGGCGGAAGCCCGGCTGCCCGGCCCCCGGCATCTCGAAGTTCTGCACGACGTCCGTGATGGCCACCATCGTCTCGTCGGGGGCCAGATCCAGCGCCGCGCCGACCAGGTTCCGGTAGAAGAGCATGTGCAGGTTCTCGTCGGCGGCGATGCGGGCCAGGAGCTGCTCGCCGATCGGGTCCCCGGTGGCCGTGCCGGTGTTGCGGTGCGACAGCCGGGTGGCGAGCTCCTGCAGCGCCGTGTACACCACGTTCGGCAGCAGCTCGACGGGCTCGCGGGCGGGCCCCGACGACATGAGCTGCATGCGGCGGCTTTCCAGGTCCACGGGGTCCACGGCGCGCGTCACCACGAGGTAGTCGCGCAGCGTCATGGCGTGCCTGGCCTCCTCCGCCGTCCAGCGGTAGATCCACTGGCCCCACGCGCCGTCAGGCCCGAGGGCGAGGACGAGGTTGTGGTGGTAGGCGGGCAGGTTGTCCTCCGTCAGCAGGTTCACGATCAGCGAGGCGCGGGCCACAGGGTCGATCTTGGTGTCCTCGGGCCGCCAGTCCTCGCCTCCGAGGAGCGCGAAGTCGCGTCCCTGGCTCCAGGGCACGTAGTCGTGCGGATGCCAGTCACGGACCACCTTGAGGTGACGGTCCATGTTCTCGGCCACGACCGGCTCGAGCTCCCGCAGCAGGTTCACGCTCTGCTCGTGCTCCACCGTTTCCTCCTTCAGCTGGTCGGAGCTTCACAGGGGGTCCGGGGCGGCGGGGACGTGGTCCCCGCCGCCGTCCGGGTCAGGCCACGCCCACCGACTGGTTCTGCTCGATGTGGTCGAGGACGGCGCCGACGGTCTCCAGGTCGGCCGCGATCTCGTCGGGGGTCGCCACGCCGAACTTCTCCTCGACGGCGACCATGATCTCCACCATCGACAGCGAGTCGATGTCCAGGTCGTCACGGAGGTGGCTGTCCGGCTGCACCTCGCCGACCGGCAGGCCGACGACCTCGCTGACGATCTCGGCGAACTCCGACAGCAGTCTTTCCTTGCTCATCTCTTTCTCCCTGCGGTTGTTTGCGATCAGTGGATTCACTCGTAGCGCCGCACGACGAGGGTGGCGTTGTGCCCGGCGAAGCCGAACGAGTTGCTCACCGCCACCCTGACGTCGTGCTGCTGGGGCTTGTGGGGGACGAAGTTCAGCCCGGTGTCCTCGGGGTCGTCGCAGTTGATGGTCGGCGGCACGTGGCCGGTGAGGATCGCCTGGACGGTCGCGATCAGCTCGACCGCGCCCGCGGCGCCGATCATGTGCCCGGTCATGGACTTGACCCCGGAGATCGGGATGTTCTCGGCGTGGGCGCCGAACACCTTGCGGATCGCCGCGGCCTCCGTCCTGTCGTTCAGCACGGTGCTCGTGCCGTGGGCGTTGATGTGGTCCACCTCCGAGGCGGGGATGCCCGCGTCGTCCAGGGCGAGCTGCATGGCCCTGCGGGCTCCCAGCCCCTCCGGGTGCGGCGCGGTCGGGTGGTAGGCGTCGCTGGTCGCGCCGTAGCCGACGACCTCGGCGAGGATGGGCGCGCCGCGGCGCTCGGCCGAGTGCGCGTCCTCCAGGACGAGGGCGCCCGCGCCCGCGGCCATGACGAACCCGTCCCTGTTCTTGTCGAAGGGACGGCTGGCCCGCTGCGGGTCGTCGTTGCGGCGCGACAGCGCCCTGGACATCGCGGTCGAGCCGATGTCGAAGGAGGTGATCGAGTTGTCGGCGCCGCCGGCGATGACCGCGTCCACGTCGCCGCGCTGGATCATCCGCATGGCCTCGCCCACCGCCGAGGTGCCCGACGCGCAGGCCGTGCTGACCGCGCCCGACGGGCCGGTGGCGCCCAGCCTGAGGGCGACCTCGCCCGCGGCGCAGTCGATCGAGGTGGCCGCCGACAGCCACGGCGCCAGGCCGCGGTGCCCGCGCTGGTCCAGCGTCAGCGTGCCCGACTGGACCAGGGCGGTGGGGCCGTACCCCGAGCCGATGAGGACGCCGACCCGGTGCGTGTTGGCGTCGTCAATAATGATCTTGGAGTTCTCGACCGCCTGCATGGCCGCCGCGACGGCGAACTGCGCGTACTTGTCGATGCGGCGGCTCACCGTCCGGACCATGTAGTCGAGCGGGTCGAAACCGGTCACCTCGCCGGCGATCTGCACGGGCAGCTCGCTCGCGTCGAAGGACTGGATCGGCCCCACGCCGCTGCGGCCGGCCATCAGGGAGTCCCAGAAGTCGTTGACGCTCAGCCCGACCGGCGAGATGACGCCCTGACCGGTGATGACGACACGCCGTCCGTAGGTTCTCATCAGTGTTGTCCCTCCATCTCGGTGAGATCGGCGGGCACGTCCTCGAGCCGCACCGGTATCTCGACGACGGCCACCCGGCCCGCGGCGCAGGCCTCGGCCGCCAGCCGCAGCTCCTTGTCCAGCCGGCTCTTGTCGTCCACCACGACGTGGTGCAGGCCGGGCCTGGCGCCGCCGGTCACGCCGGGATCGCGGACGAACCTGAACCGCGAGTCCTGGCTGCCGTGGTCGAGCTGGGCCTGCAGCCAGCCGTAGCCGCCGTTGTCCAGCACCACGTACAGGACGCCGATGCCCTCGTCGATCAGGACGTCGAGGTCGGCGCCCAGCTTGCCGAACGCGCCGTCGCCGACGAAGGCGGCCACCGCGTGGTCGGGGGCGGCGAGCTTGACTCCCGCCGCGGCGACGGCGCCGAAGCCGAGACTCGTCTGCTCCGACGGCACGATCGAGTCGGCCTGCGCGCCGAAGCTCCAGTGCGGGTAGAAGTACGTCCACATGTCCTGCAGGCCGTTCTCCTGCACCAGGATCCGCTTGTCCGGCAGCACCTCGTCCATGACGCGCAGCAGGTCGGCGAGGTGGATGCCGGGCAGCTCGCGCACCCGGTCCCGCTCGGCCGCGACGCGGTCGGCGGCTTCGCGGCGGCCGGTCCTCGCGGTGGCGGTCCACTCGGGATCCGCCCCTTGCCCGTCGGCGGGCAGGTCCGACAGCCACGCCCGCACGGCCGCGCCGGCGTCCCCGACGACCACCGGTCCCGGCCATTCGGCCGACACCTCCGACGGCTCCAGGTTCACCTGCACGACGCGGACGCCGCGCGGGACGAATCCCGGGCTGTACGTGGCGGTCTCCTCCAACCTGCTGCCCAGGGCCACCACCAGGTCGGCGCCGGCCCACAGCGGGTGCGTCTCCTCGGCGGCGTAGAGGCCGGACAGCCCGCAGAACAGCGGATGGTCCTCATCGACGCAGCCGCGTCCCGACGCGGTGGTGAAGATCGGCGCGCCGAGCCGTTCGGCCAGCCGCTCCACGCCGCCGTCGGCGTTCCTGTGCCGCATCCCGCCGCCGACCAGCAGCACCGGCCTGCGGGCAGCGCGCAGCGCGGCCA
>NZ_JBEXUP010000154.1:0-20743 GCF_040614375.1 Nonomuraea sp. NPDC005983 | reverse complement strand
GGTGTCACGTCCGGCGCCCGGCGCGACGCCGACAACCCGAGCCTGGCGCGGCTCGCCGGTGTCGGCCACCGTCAGGCGCTGGCCGCACGCGCCGTGCTGCCCGCGCTGCTCGGCGGCGTCTGGACGGCGACCGCGCTGGCCGGGCTGTCACTGGCGGGCTGGCTCCCCGCCGGGACGTGGTGGCTGTTCGGCCCGCTGACGGCCCCGGCCATCGCCGCGGCGGCCCTGCGGATGGCCCGGCGCGGCCCTGTCGACCATTCGATGCCCGTCATCGACACTCCGGGCGGCCCCGTCCCGACGGGCCCGCTCATCTGGGCTCTCATCGGCGTGGACCTCGCCGTTCCGGGGTGCGTCCCGTTGATCGCGGCGCTGGCCGGCAGGCCGGGCTCGCTCGGCGGCTTCCTCGCGGCCCAGGCCGCTCTGGGGGTGGCCGTCCTCGCGGGTTACGTTCTCCGCAGCCGAGCGGGCCGGTCAACCTAGGCCGCGGTCTCCTCCGCAAGGGAGGAAGCCCCGTGGAGGGCGCGGGCCGGTCAATCTGGTCGGTGGTCTCCTCCTCACGACGGAGTGAGGACGCGGCCGGTTTCAGTAACGTCATGGTCATGCGATGGCGAGGAGCGTGGCTGGACATCCTGCTCGGCGCGTGCGGGATCGGGCTCGACCTGCTCCTGTCCGGCAAGTCCGGCGGCCCTTCCTCACCCGTCTGGGTGGTGATGACGTTCTCGGTGCTGGTCGGCGCGCCCATGGCGTTCGTCAGGCGCTTCCCCGTGCCTGTCACGCTGTACCTGGCCGCCTTCCTCGTGTACACCGACCAGATCGACGCCTTCACCTCCAACACCGCCCAGATGCTCCTGTGCGTGGGGATCGGCCTGGTGGCCTACCTGTCGCGCTGGCAGTTCACCCCCGTGACGGTGCTGGCGGGCATCGCGGCGACGGCGATCAACCTGGCCGACCCGGGCGTCGCGATGACGCGAAATGTCTGGTTCTACTCGGTGCTCGTGTCGGTGTTCCCCGCCGTCCTGGGCGCCTACCTGCGGGGCCCGGCCGGACGCCTCCAGGAACGCGACGTCACCCCCGACGTCCTGCTGGGCGGCGTGGGCGTGGCGCTGTCCGTGCTCGGCACCTGGACGTCCTGGCACACGGGCACCCAGCCGGTCTGGGCCAACGGCCTGGTGGTGGTCGTGGCGGGCCTGGCGCTGGGCGTGGCACGCCGCCTGCCCGGCATGGTCTTCCTGTTCGAGGGCGTCATCCTGCTGACGGCCGACCAGTACCTGCCGAGAGCTACCAACACGGCGATGGTGCTGACGTTGATCAGCGTGGCGGTCTTCGCGATGCGGGTCGCGTCCTGGACCTGGAATCTGGTGGTCTACCTGGCCGCGTGCGGCCTGGCCGCGATCGCGATCGTCACGAGCACGGCCGACGTCACCCCGTTCAGGGCCTTCATCCTGATGCTCCTCGTGATCACGCCGGTCGCCATCGGCCGCTACCTGGGCGCGCGCCAGGCGGCCACCGAGTCGGAGCGGCTGCGTGTCCGGCAGTCGGAACGGCTGGTGATCGCCCAGATCCGCGCCGACCGGCTGGCCGAGCGGGAGCGCATCGCCCGCGAGGTGCACGACATCGTCGCCCACCACGTCGGCGCGATGGTGCTGCGCGCGAGCGCCGCCCGTTACGCCACCTCCGAGGGCCCGGCGGCCGAGGCGCTCACCGACATCCGCGCCACCGGGCACCAGGTGCTGGAAGACCTGCGCAGCCTCCTCGACGTCCTGCGCGACCCGGAGAAGGAGCCCGACCTGCTGGCGGACCCGGGGGACGTGATCCGGGAGGCCGCGGAGCGGATGACCGGCGCGGGCCTCCTGGTGGACCTCGACCTCGATCCGGCGGTGGACCACGCCCCGCTGGTGGCCCGCGCCTCGGCGGCGCGGATCGTCCAGGAGGGGCTCACCAACGTGCTGAAGCACGCCGGGCCAGGCACCCGGGTGCGGGTCAGGGTGTCGGAGAGCGGCGACAGGATGGCCGTCGAGATCACCAACACCTGCCCGCCCACCGTGCGGGAGCGGCTGCCGTCCTCGGGGCACGGGCTGGCAGGCATGCGCGAGCGCGCCAAGGCTCTGGGGGGCGGCCTCTCGGCGGGTCCTGACGGCGAGGGGGGTTGGCGGCTCGCCGCGACACTGCCCTATCCGGCCACGAGAAGCACCACCTGACCGGGATACGGCTGGACGACGCCGTCCGGGAGGGTTTCTCCGCCCTGGGAGGTCAAGCCGCGTCCAAGAGTTGGGCCAGGCTGGGTGGTTCGGGGTGAGCGCCGTCGCCAGGGTCAGTAGACCCGAGGGCATGAACAAGGGAACTCTCATGCTCGCACGGGTCATCGGCGCGGCCGTCGTCGCCTCGGGCGCCGTCCCGGCGCTCGGGCTCGCCGACGCCGCCTTCGCCCAGGCTCAGACCCAGACCGCCGCCTGCCCGTTCGCGGCGGCCGCCCACTCCGCTCCTCAGGTGGAGACGGGTCCCGACCCGAAGAAGGCGGCCCGCTGGAAGGCCGCCGAGGACTCCTGCGTGGAGGCCTTCCAGAACGACACGACCGCGAGGGGAGAGGAGTGCCGCGCCCGGTACGACAAGTACTTCGCGCCTCCCGCCCCGAAGGTCGTGAAGGAGAACGCCTCGACCTGGCGGAAGATGACGGACGAGAAGAAGGAAGAGGCGAAGCGGCAGATGAAGCGGGCTGCCACGCAGTTCCACTCGAAGTGCTGCCCGAAGGTGAAGTTCCAGGGCATGTGACCTTCTGACACGTCCACTGCACGCCCCCGGCTCCGACCGAGCCGGGGGCGTTCGCGTCAGGTGGTTCGCGTCAGGTGGTGGAGAAGGCGGCGTCGAAGGAGGCGGTGGGCGGGGTGATGGCGTTCAGCCGGCGGATGTAGGCGAGGGCCTCCTCCGCGCCGTCCAGCCGGTCCATGCCCGCGTCCTCCCACTCGATCGAGATCGGGCCCGGGTAGCCGATCGAGTTCAGCGCCCTGAAGCAGTCCTCCCAGGGGACGTCGCCGCGCCCCGTGGAGACGAAGTCCCAGCCTCTGCGCATGTCCGCCCACGGCAGGTGCGAGGACAGGCGGCCTTTGCGGCCGTCGCCCACGCGGACCCGGGTGTCCTTGCAGTCGACGTGGTAGATCCGGTCGGCGAAGTCCAGGATGAAGGCCACCGGGTCCAGGTCCTGCCAGACCATGTGCGACGGGTCCCAGTTCAGGCCGAAGGCGGGCCGGTGGCCGATCGCCTCGAGGGTCCTGACCGTGGTGTGGTAGTCGTAGGCGATCTCGCTGGGGTGGATCTCCAGCGCGAAGCGGACGCCCACCTCGTCGAAGACGTCCAGGATGGGGTTCCACCGGTCGGCGAAGTCCTGGTAGCCCGCCTCGACCATGGACGCGGGCACCGGCGGGAACATGGCGACGGTGTGCCAGATCGACGAGCCGGTGAAGCCGACCACGGTGTCGACGCCGAGCAGCGCCGCCGCCCTGGCGGTGTTCTTGAGCTCTTCCGCCGCCGCCTGCCGCACCGACTCCGGGTCGCCGGAGCCCCAGATGCGGGCGGGCAGGATGGCCTTGTGCCGCTCGTCGATGGGGTGGTCGCAGACGGCCTGGCCGACGAGATGGTTGGAGATGGTCCAGACCTTCAGGCCGTGCTTGTCGAGCTGGGCGTGCTTCTGCTCCACGTACGACGGGTCGGCCATGGCCTGCGCCACGTCGAAGTGGTCGCCCGAGCAGGCGATCTCGAGGCCGTCGTAGCCCCAGCCG
Source organism: Nonomuraea sp. NPDC005983 (assembly GCF_040614375.1). Taxonomy (NCBI): domain Bacteria; kingdom Bacillati; phylum Actinomycetota; class Actinomycetes; order Streptosporangiales; family Streptosporangiaceae; genus Nonomuraea; species Nonomuraea sp. NPDC005983. The sequence continues at coordinate 16,970 of NZ_JBEXUP010000154.1, read as the reverse complement.
GCCGCGAGCTCGCACACCTCCTCGAACGGCAGGTCGGCCCACTGTCCTGTGAACAACGTGACGGGTCTCATGCGTCCTCCACGTTCGTGTAGCGGCTGCCGTCAGCCGCGCTGCGCTCGACCGCCGCCAGCACCCGCTGCACCCGCAGGCCGTCGGCGAACGACGGCACGGGGTCGGTGTCCTGGGCGATCGCCTCCAGGAAGTCCTTGATCTCGTGGGTGAAGGTGTGCTCGTAGCCGAGCCCGTGACCCGGCGGCCACCAGGCGCCGACGTACGGGTGGTCGGGCTCGGTGACGAGGATGCGTTCGAAGCCGCCGCCGCCCTCGGAGAACCAGAGCTCGTTCATGGCCTCGAAGTCGAAGGCCAGGCTGCCGAGCGAGCCGTTGATCTCGATGCGCATCGCGTTCTTGCGTCCGGTGGCGAAGCGGGTGGCCTCGAAGGAGGCGAGCGCGCCGCCGGACAGGCGTCCGATGAACAGCGCGGCGTCGTCCACGGTGACGGGGCCGGTCGAGCCGGCGGCGCTCGCGCCCAGCCCCGCCGACTCCGCGGCCAGGGGGCGTTGCTTGACGAACGTCTCCGTCAGCGCGGAGACGCCGACGACGTGCTGGCCGGTGACGTACTGGGCGGCGTCGACGATATGCGCGCCGATGTCGCCGAGCGCGCCCGAGCCCGCCTTGTCCTTCTGCAGCCGCCAGACCAGCGGGAACTCGGGGTCGACGATCCAGTCCTGCAGGTAGGCGGCGCGGACGTGCCTGATCTCGCCGACCCTGCCCTCCTCCACGAACCGGCGGGCCAGCGCGAGCGCGGGCACCCGCCGGTAGTTGAAGGCGACCATGCTCTTGCCGGGCGCGCCGGCCGCCGCCCTGGCCATCGCCTCGGCTTCGGCGACGGTGTTGGCCAGCGGTTTCTCGCAGAGCACGTGCTTGCCGGCCTCGAGGGCCGCGATGGCGATCTCGGCGTGCGAGTCGCCGGGCGTGCAGATGTCGACGATCTGCACGTCGTCCCGCCGTACCAGCTCTCTCCAGTCGGTCTCGGTGTCCGCCCAGCCGAGTTGGGCGGCCGCAGCGGCGGTGCGCTCCTTCGACCTGCCCGCCAGGACCGCCATCCGCGGTGCCAGCGGCAGGTCGAAGAAGGCCCCCACGCTCCGCCACGCCTGGGAGTGGACGCGGCCCATGAACGCGTAGCCGACCATGCCCACGCCGACCGTGGTCTTGTCTGACATGCAACCCCCGATCAGGATTCGAAGCCGAGTGGCAGGTACTTCTCGACGTTCTCCTTGGTAATGGTCTCCGACGCGAGCGTGATGGACTGCGGAACTTGGTTCTCCACCAGGTCACTCATGCCCTTTCCCTGGGCGATCAGCCTCGCGAGCTTGACGGCCGAGGACGCCATCGTCGGGCTGTACGTGACGGTGGCCTCCAGCACGGAGCCGCCCGACTGGATCTCCTTCATGGCGTTGAGCGAGCCGGCCCCGCCGACCATGAAGAACTCGGTGCGGTTGGCCTCCTTGATGGCGGCGAGCACGCCGACACCCTGGTCGTCGTCGTGGTTCCAGAGCGCGTCGATCTTCTTGTGGGCCTGGAGGAGGCTGGCGGCGACCTGGTTGCCCGTCTCGACGGTGAACTTGGCGTCCTGCTTGGCCGTGACGCTGAACCCGTACGTCTTCAGCGCGTCGGCGAAGCCCTTGCTGCGGTCCTGGGTGAGAGGGAGCGTGGCGATGCCCTGGATCTCCACGATCACCGGGTTGGAGACGCCCTTGCCCTTGAGCTTCTCGCCGATGTAGTGGCCCGCCGCGACGCCCATGCCGTAGTTGTCGCCGCCGATCCAGGTGCGGTAGGCGAGCTTGTCGGGGAAGACCCGGTCGAGGTTGATGACGGGGATGCCGGCCTGCGTCGCCTGCAGCGCGACCTGGTTCAGCTGCTGACCGTCGTTGGGGAGGATGACCAGCGCGTTCACCTTGGCCGCGATCAGCGACTCGACGGCGGAGATCTGCTGGTTGATGTCGTTGGTGGGCTCGACGGGCTTGAAGTCGATGTCGCTGTACTGCTTGGCGGCGCTCTCGGCGTTCTTGGCGATGGCGGCGATCCAGCCGTGGTCGGCCGCGGGCGCGGAGAAGCCGATGACCACCTTGGTGCCCGGCTGGTCGTTGCCGCTGGCCGCCGGGGCGGGCGCGGGCGCCGCGCTGGAGGGCGCTGCCGCGGGCTCGTTGCTGGTGCAGCCGGCCGCTAACAGTACGGCTCCGCCGACGAGAAATCCCCTGCGCGCGACGTTCTGGCTCATGGTGCTCTCTCCTTCAGGTTCCGTCGCTGGAGAAGGACGGCGACGACGATGATCAGGCCCTTCGCGATCAGCTGGTCGCTGGTGTTGAGCCCGTTGAGGATGAACAGGTTGGTGATGAGCGTGAAGATCAGCAGGCCGAGGATCGAGCCGGTGATCGTGCCGCGGCCGCCGGTGAGAAGGGTGCCGCCGATGATGACGGCGGCGATGGCGTCGAGTTCGTACAGGTCTCCGTGGGTGGACGAACCGGTCGTGGTGCGGGCCATGATGAGGACCGCCGCGATGCCGCAGCACAGCCCCGACAGGGCGTACAGCAGCATGGTGTGCCTGCGCACGTTGATGCCGGCGAGCCTGGCCGCCTCCGGGTTGCCGCCGACGGCGTAGGTACGGCGGCCGAACGTGGTGCGGTAGAGCAGGATCGCGCCGAGCACCACCACCAGCGCGAAGATGTAGACGAGGAGCGGGATTCCGGCCACCCGCGTGGTCGACAGGTCCACGATGGCGGCGTTGCCCGGCTGGATGAGCTGGGTCTTGCGGTCGGACATCCGCTGCGCCAGCCCGCGGGCCGCGACCAGCATGGCCAGCGTGGCGATGAACGGCACCAGCCGCCCGTACGCGATGAGCAGCCCGTTCACCAGCCCGGCCCCGGTGCCGACGAGGATCGCGCACAGCGCCATCACGAACGGCCCGTACGACTGCGTGGCCAGGGTCGTCGCCCAGACCGAGGCCAGCGCCATGACGGCGCCCACCGACAGGTCGATGCCGCCGCCGATGATGACGAACGTCGCACCGACGGTGATGACGCCGATCGTGGCCGCCAGCGACAGGATGCTGACCAGGTTCGCGGTGGTCGCGAAGTTGTCGGGCCTGGTCACCACGCCGACGATCACGAGCAGCCCGAGCGCCGCGAACAGGCCCAGGTGCGGCACCTCGCCGAGCCGGGCCAGCACCCCGCCGCCCGGCGCCCCGCCGAGCCGGGCGACCGCCCCGCCGCCCGGTCTTCTGGCGTCGCCCGTCATCAGGCCGCCCTCCCATCCATGATCATGTCGAGCACGCGGTGCTCGTCGAGCTCCCCCGCGTCCGCCTCGTGGATGACCGTTCCTTCGCGCAGCACCAGGACGCGGTCGGCCAGGCCCAGCACCTCCGGCACCTCGCTGGACACGAGCAGCACGCCGATGCCCTGGTCGGCCAGCCCCCGGATGACCGCGTACAGCTCGGCCCTGGCTCCGACGTCCACCCCTCGGGTCGGCTCGTCGAGCAGGAGCAGCCTGCGCCCGCCGAGCAGCCAGCGGGCCAGCACGGCCTTCTGCTGGTTGCCGCCCGACAGCGTCTTGATCGGACGTTCCGGGTCGGGCGGCCGGATGTCGAGCGCCTCCACCAGCCGCCGGGCCTCGGCCCGTTCGCGGCCCCGGTCCATCCAGCCGAACCTGGCGAAACCGGGCAGGCTGCCGAGGGTGATGTTGGCGGTGACGCTCTGGTCGAGCAGCAGGGCCTGGGCCTTGCGCTCCTCGGGGGCCAGCCCCATGCCGCGCCGCACCATCTGGACGACGTCGCCGCGGCGCACCGGCTCGCCGCCGAGCAGGAGCCGCCCGGTGGCCGGGCGCGCCCCGTACACCGCCTCCAGGATCTCCGACCGGCCGGAGCCGACGAGCCCGGCCAGCCCGACGATCTCCCCCGCGCGCACCGAGAACGACACGTCCGCGAACGCGCCGCGCGAGGTCAGGTGCTCGACCCGCAGCACCTCCTCGCCCGGCGGGCCCGCGGCGCGCGGCGGGAAGACGTACTCGACGTTCCTGCCGGTCATCAGCGAGACGACCTGGGACGTCGGGGTGTCGCGAGCGGGCAGGCCGACGGCGACCGTGCGGCCGTCCTTCAGCACGGTGACCCGGTCGCCGATCTCGCGGATCTCCTCCAGCCGGTGCGAGATGTAGACGACGGCGACGCCCTGGGCGGTCAGCTCGCGGATGATCCGGAACAGGTTCGCCACCTCGTCGTGGGCGAGCGCGGCGGACGGCTCGTCCATGATGATCAGGCGGGCGTCGTGTGAGAGGGCCCGCGCCATCGACACGACCTGCTTGGCGGCCGGTGAGAGCCGTCCGACCTCGGTGGACGGGCGGATCTCCGGGTGCCCGAGCCTGGACAGCACCTCGCGGGCGGCCCGGTTGGCGGCGCCCTTGTTGACGAAGCCGAGCCGGGCGTGCTCGTGGCCGAGGAAGATGTTCTCGGCCACGCTGAGCCCGTCGACCAGGTCCAGTTCCTGGTAGATGGTGGCGAAACCGAGCTTGATGGCGTCGATCGGGCTCGACGGGCGGACGTCCCGGCCGTTGAACCTGATGGTGCCCTCGTCGGGCTGGTGGACGCCGGCCAGCACCTTGATCAGTGTGGACTTGCCCGCGCCGTTCTGGCCGAGCAGGCAGTGCACCTCGCCTGCCTCGACGTCCAGGTCGACCCCGTCGAGCGCGCGCACGCCGGGGAACTGCTTGACGATGCCCCTCATGACCAGCATCGGGGGCTCCCTTTCAGGCGTTGACGATGCGGTTGATGTTGTCGGGTGACAGGTAGTGCTCGATCGCCAGGGAGCCGGCGCCCAGTGCGGCGGCGTTGATCCCGGTGCGGCTCGGCACGATCGACAGATGATGGGTGGCCAGCGGCAGCGACCTGCGGTAGACGGTCTCCCTGACGCCCGCGAGCAGGTGCTCGTGAACTCGCGACAGGACGCCGCCGATGACGATGACCTCGGGGTTGAAGAAGTTGACCAGGCTGGCCAGTACCTCGCCGATGAGCCTGCCCGCCTCCCTGACCAGCCGCAGCGCCTGCGTGTTGCCGCCCTGGACGAGCGCCACCACGTCCGCGCCGGACTCGGCGGGCACACCCAGGTCGGTCAGCCGCCGCGCGAGCGCCGCGCCTCCCGCCACGGCCTCCAGGCAGGCGCTGTTGCCGCAGCGGCAGCCCGCGTCCTCATGCCCGGAGACCCGGATGTGACCGATGTCGCCCGCCGACCCCTGCGCGCCCCTGTGCAGCCTGCCCTCGGCCACGATGCCGCAGCCGATGCCGGTGCCGACCTTGACGAACAGCAGGTGGCGGGTGCCGGGGAAGGCGTTGCGGTGCTCGCCGAGCGCCATCGCGTTGACGTCGTTGTCGACCAGGACCTCGCAGCCCGCGAAGTACTCGGGGATCGGGTACTCGTTCCAGCCCGGCATGATCGGCGGGTTGTTCGGCCTGCCCGTGGCGAACTCCACGGGGCCCGGCACGCCGATGCCGATCGCCCTGAGCGCGGACCTCGGCCGGCCCGCCTGGCCGAGCAGCAGGTCGAGCCGCTGGTCCACGTGGGCCAGGACGGTCTCGGGACCATCCACGACCTGGACGGGGTCCTCGCACTCGGCCAGCACCTCGCCGGACATGTCCATCAGCGCGACACGGCAGTGGGTCGCGCCCAGGTCCACCCCCGCGAAGGCGTGCACCTCGGTGTGCAGGCGGAGCTGGCGTGGGGGACGTCCACCGGTGGACTCGCCGCTCTCGATCTCCTCGATGAGGCCGCTCTCGATCAGCGCGTCGACCCGCTGCGAGATCGTGGACCTGGCCAGACCGGTGAGCCGGACGAGGTCGGATCGGGTGGTCGCGGAGCCGGCGCTGATGAGCGCCAGGACGTCACCGGGCGAGCCCGGTTGGGGGGTCATGCGGAGACAATAGGAGCACACTTCCGGCAAATCAATAGTGTTGCCCGACAAAACTCCAGCTACTTCCGCCGATGAACGAACAAAGTCCTCTTGTGGGTAGATTTCCGATACGGCGGGACACCTCTCACGGGAACGCACGTCGATCGGCCGCCTCCGCCTGTTCGCCGCCGCTCGCCCGCCACATGCACTGGTTGGCCGAATCCGGATTGGATTTTGTCCAGAAATGGGCGGTTGCTCCGATTGTTCGGGCATGGGGCTTCGGAGAGGGTGACGTCTGCCCAAGCCGGGTGAGCTCCTCCCCGCCGGACCGGCGCGCCCGCCAGATCGAGCACCTGGCCCGGTCTGCCGCCAATCGGGAGGCGATCATGCAAGCAGTCGTCTACAACGGCACGCGCGACGTGGTGGTTCAGGACGTGCCCGACGCCCGCATCGAACGGCCGACGGACGTCCTCGTCCACGTCACCACCACCAACATCTGCGGTTCGGACCTGCACATGTACGAAGGCCGGACCGACCTGGAACCGGGCCTGGTCCTCGGCCACGAGAACCTCGGCGAAGTCGTCGACATCGGGTCCGCGGTCGACCGGGTCAAGGTCGGCGACATGGTCTGCATGCCGTTCAACATCTCCTGCGGGCACTGCAAGAACTGCGAGGCCGGGCTGACGGCCTTCTGCCTCACCCTCAACCCCGGAACCGCCGGCGCCGCCTACGGCTTCGCCGGGATGGGCCCCTTCAGGGGCGGCCAGGCCGAGCTCCTGCGCGTGCCGTACGGCGACTTCAACTGCCTCAGGCTGCCGCCGGACGCCAAGGAGAAGGAGAAGGACTACGTGATGCTGTCGGACATCTTCCCGACCGGCTGGCACTGCACCGAACTGGCGGGCCTGCTGCCGGGCGAGTCCGTCGTCGTCTACGGCGCGGGACCGGTCGGCCTGATGGCCGCCTACTCCGCGATGATCAGAGGCGCGAGCAGGGTCATGGTCGTCGACCGGCACCTCGACCGGCTTCGGCTGGCCGAGCAGATCGGCGCGATCGCGATCAACGACGCCATCGCCTCACCGGTCGAGCAGGTGCTGGATCTGACCGGCGGCGAGGGCGCCGACCGAGGCTGCGAGTGCGTCGGCTACCAGGCCCACGACCCGCAAGGCTTCGAGCATCCCAACATGACCCTGAACAACCTGGTCAAGTCGGTACGGCCGACCGGCGGCATCGGCGTGGTCGGCCTCTTCCTGCCCCACGATCCCGGCGCACCCGATGAGCTGGCCAAGCAGGGTGAGATCCCCTTCGACATGGGGCTCTTCTGGTTCAAGGGCCAGAAGATGGGCACCGGCCAGGCCAACGTCAAGGCCTACAACCGGCAGCTCCGCAACCTCATCCACACCGACAGGGCCAAGCCGTCGTTCGTCGTCTCCCACGAGTTGCCGCTGGAGCAGGCCCCGGAGGCCTACCGGCACTTCGACACGCGGGACGACGGCTGGACCAAGGTGGTCCTGCACCCCAACGGCCGCCGACGCTGAAACGGTTGGGAAACACGCCGACCGGCGTGTTTCCCAACCTCCGGCTGCTAGAGCATCGCCTTCATCGAGTCCGCCGCCGTCAGGACGTACGGCTGCTCCGCCATGACCGACTCCCAGTTGTCGGCGAGCGCCTCCGGCGTGATTTCGCCGGACTTCCAGCCCGGCCCCTCGGCCACGAAGACCCGCGCCACCCGGCCGCCGCCCACGCTGAACACCTCGCCGCTGACCTCGCACGAGTCGTGGACGAGGTAGGCGACGAGCGCGCTGACCCGTTCGGGCGTGAACGTGGCCTCGAACTCGGCGGGAAGCAGCGACTCGGTCATCCTGGTCCAGGCGACGGGCGCGATCGCGTTGGCCCTGATGCCGTTGCGCGCCCCCTCGATGGCGATGGTCTTGGTCAGGCCGACCAGGCCCATCTTCGCGGTGGAGTAGTTGGCCTGCCCGAAGTTGCCGAACAGGCCCGCCGGGCTGGAGGTGTTGACGACGCGCCCGTAGCCGGCCTCCTTCATGTACGGGTAGGCGGCCTGGCTGACCAGGTAGGAGCCGCGGACGTGGACGGCCAGCACCGCGTCGAACTCCTCGACCGTCATCTTCCCGAACGACCTGTCGCGCAGGATGCCCGCGTTGTTGACGACGATGTCGATCTTCCCGAACGCGTCGACGGCCGTCTGGACGATCGCCCTGGCGCCCTCCTGCGTGGCGACGTTGTCGGCGCTGGCGACGGCCTGCCCGCCGTTCTTCGTGATCAGCTCGACCACCTCGGCGGCCGGCCCCGTGGACGCGCCGGTGCCGTCGAGCGCGCCGCCGAGGTCGTTGACGACGACCTTGGCGCCCCGCTCGGCCAGCAGGAGCGCGTGGGACCTGCCGAGGCCGTGCCCGGCCCCTGTGACGATCGCGACCCTGTCATCGAACCGAAGCATCGAACCCTCCAGCACAGGAGAACAAACTTCTAGTAGAAGCACCATACCCGCGCAGCCGTGCCTGTTCGAGAGCGCTCAGCGCCCACCGCCCCCGGCTCGCGACCGTCGGGGATCGGGGATTCATCGCTCATCATCGGCCTCCAGCCCGCTGCGCGACATCTCGGCCGGAAGACGGGAGGACCCCGTGGCCGACCTGCCGGACAGAGAGGGAGATCCGCCTCGCCGAGGCCCGGCAGGGAGGAGCCCCTCCAGACCTTGATGCAACCAATTGGTTGCTATACGATGGCAACCGGTTGGTTGCTAACTGGAGGCTGCGATGGCATTCCCCGACCGGATCGAGCGGAGCGTGGAGCTCACGAGCCCGCCTGAGCAGGTGTGGACCGCGCTCACCACATCCGAAGGCCTGTCGTCCTGGCTCGGGGAAAGGGTGACAATCGACCTGCGACCCGGCGGAGCCGCCCAGATGACAGTCAGGAGCGGGCTCACTGTCGACATGCGGGTCGAACGGGTCGAGGAACCGGTGGTGTTCGGGTTTACCTGGCGGCTCCCCGATCTTGCCGACGATGATCCGCGCCGTACCTACGTCGAGTTCACCCTCGAAGCGGCTGGCTCCGGCACACGCGTGCGGGTCGTCGAGACCGGGTTCGCACAACTGCCTGACGGCTTCCGGCGCAAGGCCTATGAAAGCCACGCCGAGGGATGGGCGAGCAAGCTCGATGCACTGGCCGGCCACTTTGCCGCCGCCTGACATCGAGGCGATCGCGGAGCAGGTCTTTCAAGCCCTGGCCGACCCCACCCGGCGAGCGATCCTGGCAAGGCTGGCGGCACAAGGTCCGGCCACTGCCACCGATCTGGCCGATTGCCTCCCGATCACGCGCCAGGCGATCGCCAAACACCTCGTCTTGCTGGCTGACGCGGGTCTGGTGACCCCCGAACTCGGCGAGCGGCGGCGAGTGCGTTACCGGCTCCATTCCGCGCCCATGCAGCTCGCGCAGCAATTCCTGGCAGCGTTGGCCCACGACTGGGACGACCGTCTCCAGGCGCTAAGCGACCACCTTGACAGGCCTGCCCCTGTTCCGCGCCACAACAACCAGCATTCGAACTGAAAGGACCTGGCCATGACAAGCACTGCGGACTACCAGACGACCGTGCGGGTGAAAGCCTCTCCTGACGTCCTCTTCGACGCGCTCACCACTATCACGGGGCTCGCGGCATGGTGGAGCCCGGCGACCGGGTCCGGCGCGACCGGCGGCGAGCTCCAGTTCCTCATGAACGCCCCCGAGCCACTCGTGATCCACGTCGAGGAGGCGACCCGGCCGACGTCGGTGCGATGGACCGTCATCGACTGCCCCTTCCTGCCCGACTGGATCGGCACCAGGCCCACGTTCACCATTACCCCCGTCGACGGCGACACATCTGAGCTCGTCTTCCGCCACCAAGGCCTGAGCGAGGACCTGGAGTGCTTCGGCATGTGCAGCCGCAGCTGGCAGCACTACATGACGAGTCTGCGCGACTACCTGGAGGTTGGCGGTGGAAGCCCGTTCGGCAGCCCCGCAGACGGCGCCCGCCGACAAGCACAAGCAGCCGGCACGTCCATCCATTAGGAGGCCCTCGTCGCCGCGCCACCTCAGCAGGTGTTCGAGCTGCTCACCTGAGGTTCCCTCTGTGGTGTGGACATCCCTGACAATGGATCTTGGTGGTCTATGGAGGGGAGCCTTCGGGTGGCACGACCGTCGAAGTTCGGCGAGGAGTTCAAGCGGGACGCGGTGAGGTTGGTCCGGACGACGGGCCGGTCCTGTGCCGATGTGGCTCGGGAACTGGGGATGAACCGTGAGGCCGACAAACGCTGCCGCAACAACTCGGGATCTGGATCAAGCTCACAAGGATATGAGCCAGTTTTCGAGGTGGCGTGGGAGGGTCATGGCGGCGGCCCTCCCGGCGGGTCGGGAGGGCCGCGGTGCCGTCCCTCGGGCTCCTTCGTGACGAGCGCCTTTGCGCGTCCGGTAGGAGGTCCCGCGGGCCGGAAGGCTGGTCAGTGAGGGAGGAAGCGGCCGTACCGGCCTCGGTGGTAGAGCAGAGGGCGGGCGGGAGAGGTGGCGGCGGCGGTGACGAGGCCGACCACCAGGGTGTGGTCGCCGATCGCGATCGTGCTGTGCGTGACGCAGATCAGGTGGGCCGAGACGTCCTCCAGCAAGGGGGTCCCGTGGGGGCCCGGGTGCCAGCGGGTGGGGGCGGCGAAGCGGTCCAGGCCCTTGCGGGCGAACCGGGTGGCCAGGTCGTGCTGGTCTCCGGCCAGGACGTTCACCGCGAAGTGGTCCGCCAGGCGGAGCCAGGGCCAGGTGGTGGAGGCCTGGTCGACGTAGAACGAGACCAGCGGCGGGTCGAGGCTGACCGAGGCGAAGGAGGTCGCGGTCAGGCCGACCAGGGTGCCCTCCGCGTGCGCCGTCACGATCACGACCCCGGTGGCGTGCTGGGCGAGCGCGGTGCGGAAGCGATCCGCGTCCACCGGCACGTCGGTCACCGTCATCGCAGCTCTCCTTCCGCCGCGCCCGTCTTGCCGACCGCGATTCCCGTCGCCGCAGGGCTCGTCTCGCCGGCCGCCGAGGTCATCGCAGCGCTCCTTGCGTGGCGAGGATCTGGGGGGCGATCAGGTCGGCCCAGCGGGCCAGCGGCTCGTCCGCCGGGAGCTCGGACTCCAGCAGCGCCAGCCCCGGCGTCGGGACGAACGCGCCCAGCTCCACCAGCAGCGGCCGGAAGTGGACCTCCACCGCGAGCGCGTGCCTCGGATGCCCCATGACCAGCAGGGGCAGGGCCGCCTTGCCCGCCAGCGCGTTCGGCGGGAGCCGGTCGAGGAACGCCTTGAGCAGCCCCGTGTACGTGGCCTTGTAGGTCGGGCTGGCCAGGACCGCCACCGACGCGCCCGCCAGCAACTCGACCGCGATCTCGAGGTTGGCGTGCGCCCCGGGGGCGAGGATGACCGGCGCGAGGGCCGACAGGTCGATGACGTCCCGGGTGCCGGTGTGCCCGAGCCGCTCGGCGACGGCGTCGGTGGCCGCGACCGCCGCCGCGTACGTCCTGGACCCGGGCCTCGGGTTGCCCACCACGGTGACGATGCTCACGCGACCACCACCCGCGCGGGGCGGGCCAGCCCGTAGTGGTCGCGCAGCGTGCGGCCCTCGTAGTCCTTGCGGAACAGGCCGCGGATCTGCAGTTCCGGGACGACGTGGTCGACGAAGTCCGCCAGGCCCCCGGGCAGGTACGGGGGCATGATGTTGAAGCCGTCCGCCGCGCCGTTCTCGTACCATTCCTGCAGCTCGTCGACGATCTGCTCGGGCGTTCCCACGACGACCCGGTGGCCGCGCCCGCCCGCCAGCTTGCTGATCACCTCGCGGATCGTCAGGTTGCCCCTGTCGGCCAGGTCCCTGATGAGCTGGACGCGGCTCTGCTGGCCGTCCGGGTTGGGCGGGGTGTCGGGGAGCGGGCCGTCCAGGGGGTAGGCGGCGAGATCCACGCCGAGGATGTTGGACAGTTGCCGCACCCCGTACGCGGGGATGATCAGCTCCTCCAGCTCCTTCTCCAGCCGGAGCGCCTCGCGTTCGGTGGACCCGATGATGGGCGAGACGCCGGGAAGGATCTTGACCTGGTGCGGTTCGCGGCCGTACGCCGGGAGCCTGCCCTTGAGGTCGGCGTAGAACTCTTGGGCGTCCTCCAGCGTCTGCTGCGCGATGAAGACGGCCTCGGCGTGCCTGGCGGCGAACTCCTTGCCGTCCTCGGACGATCCGGCCTGGACGAGGAGGGGGCGCCCCTGGGGCGGGCGCTGGATGTTGAGCGGCCCCTTGACCCGGAAGTGCGTCCCCTCATGATTTATCGGCCTTACGCGCGAAATATCGGCATAAATCCCCGATTGGCGGTCGCCGAGCACCGCATCGTCCGCCCAGCTGTCCCACAGCGCCGTCGCGACCTGCAGGAACTCCTCCGCCCGCCGATAGCGCTCGCCGTGCGCCGGACGTTCGAGGCCGAAGTTGTGCGCCTCCGCCTCACCCGCCGAGGTGACGATGTTCCAACCGGCGCGCCCGCCGCTGATGTGGTCCAGCGAGGCGAACTTGCGCGCCACGTGGAACGGCTCGTTGTACGTCGTGGACACGGTGGCGATCAGTCCGACGTGCTCGGTGACGGCGGCCAGGGCCGCCAGCAGGGTCAGCGGCTCCAGCCCTCCCAGCGCGTTGTGCCGGACGTTCCCCACCAACGCCAGCCCGTCGGCGAGGAACAACGAGTCGAGCTTGCCACGTTCGGCGATCCTGGCCAGCTCCTGGAAGTGACGCAGGTCGGTGATGCGGCGCGGCTCCGTCAGCGGATGCCGCCACGCGGCCTCGTGGTGGCCGACGCCCATGAGGAAGGCGTTCAGGTGCATACTCACGTGGTCCTCCAGGTGGAGAAACGGCGCTCCAGGCGTACGAGGAGCAGGTCGAAGAGCAGCCCGAGCGGTTGTGGGGGCCGCGGAGGTCGGCTGGGCGGTGGTGAGGGAGGTGGGGCGGGGACGGTGGTCGTCGAGGGCTGAGGAGGAGAGGCCGGCGGTGGCGGACGAGGGTTCAGGCAACAGGGATCGCCTCCTCGCGCAGGAGGGTCCAGATGGCGTGCCGGTACTCCCCGAACCGGGGATCGGCGCGCAGGTCGCCCTCGCGCGAGTCGAAGTCGATCTCGATGATCTCCCGGATGCGGCCGGGGCTCGGCGTCATGACGGCGACGCGCTGCCCGAGGTAGACGGCCTCGTCGACGCCGTGGGTGATGAAGACGACGGTCTTGCCGGTCTTGGCCCAGATCCGCAGCAGTTCCTCCTGCAGGGACTCCCGGGTCTGGGCGTCCAGGGCGGCGAAGGGTTCGTCCATCAGCAGCACGGCCGGGTCGTAGGCGAGGCTGCGGGCGATGGCGACGCGCTGCCGCATGCCGGCTGACAGCTCGTGCGGGTAGCGGTCGTCGAAGCCGCGCAGCCCGACCAGGTCGAGGTAGTGCCTGGCGAGGTCCCGCCGCTCCTGCCTGGGGACTGCGTTGGCCTCCAGGCCGAACTCCACGTTGGCGACCGCGGTGCGCCACGGGAACAGCGCGTACTGCTGGAAGACGATGCCGCGGTCGAGGCCAGGCCCCTCCACCGGCGCGCCGTCGATGCGGATCTCGCCACGGGTCGGCGCGGTCAGGCCGGTGAGCAGGTCCAGCAGGGTGGACTTGCCGCAGCCGCTGGGGCCCACCAGCGTGAGGAACTCGCCCTCCCCGACGGTGAGGGAGATGTCCGACAGTGCGGTGAAGCCGTCGCCCCGGACGGCGAACTCCTTGGAGACGTGCACGAACTCGATCTTCATCGGGCCCCTCCCGAAGCGAACGGGTTGTCGGCGTCGGTGTGGACGTCCGCGCCCTTGACCTGGCCTGGAGAGGTCGGTGACGGCGCCGACGCCGCCCTGGTAGCGCAGCTCCTGGGTTTCCGTGGCCCCCTGGGCGGTGCCGCAGGCGGTGACGACGGGGAGCACGAGTACGGGACGACACGTTTGATCACGAAATGTCCTCTTAATGTGGGGGACGGGGGACTATGTCGTGATCAGTGACACTGTGCGCTGACGACGCGGCAGTAGTCGACATGCGCGCGCCGAGTCAGGTCCGGGCTCATGAGTTCGACGCTACGCAGGCCCGGACCATAAGTCAACTTTCCCTACTTGGTTTACATGGAATTTGCCTCCGGAAGCCACAGGTCCGGCTCCCCCGGCACCCGACGTACCCGCTTCTTCGCCTCCAGCCAGGTCAGATGCGCGAGCGTCTCGTTGTTGGCCGCGCGCCGCATGAACGGCGGGATCGTCTCCCACGGACGCGACCAGGTCAGCCTGGTCGCGACCGCCCAGCAGCTCACGCCGTCACCGGCCGCCGCGACCACCCGCTCGATCTCGGTCAGCCGCTCGTCGTGGTGCGCCATCACGTAGTCGACCCGCTTCGCGAGCTCCAGGAACCGGTACTCGTGCGCGGGCAGCACCTCTTCGACGTCCAGCATGCGCACGGCGGCCAGCGAGTCGAGGTAGTCGGCCAGCGGGTTCGGCCCCGACTGCGGGTGCACGGCCACGATCGGCGTGATCTTCGCGAGCACGTGGTCGCCGGAGAACAGCACCTTCCTGGACGGCGACACGAAGCACAGGTGGCCGGGCGAGTGACCGGGGGTCCAGATCGCCCGCAGGTCCCATCCGGGCAGGTCGAGCCGCTCCCCGTCCTCGACGAGCCGGTCGGGCTTGGCCATCGACACCATGTGCCTGATCATCATGGACGCGCCGGCCAGCTCGTCCAGCGTCAGCTCCGGCACACCCGACCGGACCAGCACCGCCCTCTCCCTGGCGACCAGCGCGTCGATGGCGCCCTCGTCGTAGCGGTCGTGCACCAGGGCGGCGTCGCCCGGGTGCAGGGCGATCCAGGCGCCCGAGGTCTCGCGGATCCGCCCCGCCAGCCCGTAGTGGTCGGGATGGAGGTGGGTGACCAGGACGCCTTTGACGTCCGTCATGTCGTACCCGGCGACGCGCAGCCCGGCGGCCAGCGCCGCGTAGGCCTCGTCGGTGTTCCACCCCGCGTCGACGATCGCGACGCCGTCCGGCAGCTCCAGCACGTAGACCAGGACGTACCGCAGCGGATTGATCGGGATCGGCACCGGAACCGACCACAGTCCGGGACGTACCCGCTCAACCTCTGGAATCGTGCCGCCGAGCCACGCATCGCGCTGCGCCTCGTTGGATGGGGTCACCACGAACTTCGCCATGGCCTCGATTGTGCCCCTACTGCCCGAATCATGTTCTACTGGGTTGATGAAGCTGGCACGCGAGATCGCCGACGACGGGCGCTTCGTCCGGCAGCCGAACCGCTTCACCGACCGGCTGCCCAGCGGCCCGCCCGAGCCCGGCCGCTACCGCCTCTACGCCTCCTACGCCTGCCCGTGGGCGCAACGGGTGCTGATCGTGCGCGAGCTGCTCGGCCTGCGAGACCTGCTGGACGTGACGATCGTGGACCCGATCAGGGACGAGAAGGGCTGGCGGGTTCCCGGCGGCGACCCGGAGTACCTGTCGGAGCTCTACCTGGCGACCGACCCCGAGTACACGGGCCGCTACACCGTCCCCTGCGTCTGGGACAACCGCGACCAGCGCCTCGTCACCAACGACTTCCCGCAGATCACCCTCGATCTGGAAATGTCGTGGGGAACCACTCCGGACCTCTACCCCGAGGCCCTCAGACCCGAGATCGACGCCCTCAACGACCGCCTCTACCACGGCCTCAACAACGCCGTCTACGAGGCCGGTTTCGCCCGCTCCCAGGAGGCGTACGAGGAGGCGGTGACCCGCGTCTTCGCCACCCTCGATCACCTGGAGGAGCACCTGACAGGGCGGGAGTTCCTGTTCGACGCGCTGACCGACAGCGATGTGCGCCTCTACACCACGCTGGCCCGCTTCGACGCGGTCTACTACGCCCACTTCAAGTGCTCGGTCCGGCGGCTGACGGACTACCCGGCGCTCTGGGCGTACGCCCGCAGGCTGTACGCCATCCCGGCGTTCCGCGACACGACGGACTTCGACCAGATCAAGCGGCACTACTACGTCACCCAGACCAACATCAACCCCAGCCGCATCGTCCCGGTCGGCCCGGAGCTCGACTGGTCCGTTTGACTTCCCCCCCTCCTAAAGGAGGGGGGTTCCCACCCTCGCGGGTGAGGATTCCTGCTTCACAGCCGACCGCACCCGGGAGGACCCGGAGTGTCTCACGTCAGCTCCACAGGCGGACACCGCTTGACCAGCGGCCAGAATGTTCTTGGCGGCGTTGATGTCCCGGTCGTGCCAGGTGCCGCAGGACGGGCAGTGCCACGTCCGGGTGTTGAGCGAGAGTTCGGCGAGCAGGTGCCCGCACGCCGAGCAGGTCTTGCTGGAGGGGTACCAGCGGTCGATCACGATCAGGTGCCGCCCGTGCCTGGCGCTCTTGTACTGCAGTTGGCGCCGGAACTCGCCCCATCCGCAGTCGGAGATGACCCGCGCGAGGCTACGGTTGCGGACCATGTTCTTGACGGCCAGGTCCTCGACCACGATCAGGTCGTGCTCGCGCACCAGGCGGGCGCTGGTCTTGTGCAGGAAATCGGCGCGGGCGTCACGGACCTTGGTGTGCGCGCGGGCAACCTTCGCCCTCGCCCTGTTCCTGTTGTTCGAGCCGCGCTGTTTGCGGGCCACGCGCCGCTGATAGTGGGCCAGATTCTTCGCCTTGCGTTCCAGATGGCGCGCATTGGCGATGCGCTCCCCGGTGGACAGGACCGCGAAGTCTTTGACGCCCAGGTCCACGCCGACCGCCGAGCCGGTGGCCGGGGCCTGCCCGCCTTCGCCAGCGGTCTCACCAGCGGTCGTGTCGGCGGTTTCGACGGCGAGGGAGGCGTGCCAGCGGCCGTCGGGGTCGCGCGAGATGGTCACCGTCGTCGGGTTCAGCGTGGCGGGGTCCACCTCGGGCCAGGACCACACGAACGCGACCGGCGTGTCCATCTTGGCCAGGAACAGCCGCCCGTTCTTCCAGTGGAACGCCGAGCGTGT
>NZ_JBEXUP010000153.1:15579-20766 GCF_040614375.1 Nonomuraea sp. NPDC005983 | reverse complement strand
AGCGCCACGGACCAGCCCAGCCGCCTGCGCCGGGCCCGGCGGGGCTCGGCCTCGAGCAGGCCGCGAACCCTGGCCCGCAGCGCCGGATCGGCCTCCGGCCTGCCGTGCAGCTCACGGAGCAGGCCCAGCTCATCCGCGGACGCGGGGTCGCCCCCCATCAGCCGGCCCGGCTCATCCATGGTCGGCCTCCTCCAGGGCGAGCATCGGGTTGGCGCCGCCCAGGGCCGCGCGCAGCTTCTTCCTGGCCCGGTTCAGCCGGGACGCCACCGTGCCGTACGGGATGCCCAGCGCCGCGGCGACCTCGTCGTGGCTCAGCCCGGCGAGGGCGACGAGCTGCACGACGTCGCGGTCACGCTGGTGGAGCTCCGCCAGCGCGGCGGCCAGGCTTGGACGCAGGCTCTGCGCGCTGACCTGCGCGCTCACCCGGTCCTCGTGGCCGGGCGCGTCGAGGTCGGGCCCGTGCCTGCCGAGCGCGCGCAACGTCCGCGCCTCTTGGCGGCGGTGCTTGCCGACGAGCTTCGTGGCGATCCCGTACAGCCAGGACCGCACGGTGGCGCGGGCCGGGTCGTACTGGGCACGCTTGCGGAAGGCGATGAGGAAGGTGTCGGCGACGACGTCCTCGGCGCTGTCGGCGCCGAGACGCTGGGCGACGTAGCGGTGGACCTCGCCGAAGTAGGCGTCGAACACCGTGCCGAACACCTCGGCGTCGTCCAGGCCGTACCGGATGGGCCCGGCGTCCTCTGCCGAGGTCGCGGCCCACGACATCGCCGTCACGATGTTTCCCCCGTCATGTGCAACCCTTCGGACGCGATCAGCGGTCAATCACTTATCTCCCGATCCGCCGGATCGCTTTCACGGCGAGTTGATCGTCCATGAAATCCCAGATTAGGACCTGTGCTCGGCGGCGCACGGTGAGACGGGCGCGCACAGTTCCCGACGGAACGCGCCGACGCGAACGTTGCCTGGCGTCGAGTGGACGCCTAGCGTCCGGAGTGTGCGGTTCGGAATCTTCTACGAGCACCAGTTGCCCAGGCCGTGGGAGGCCGACAGCGAGCAGCGGCTCTACGGCGACGCGCTCGAGCAGGTCGAACTCGCCGACAGGGTGGGCTTCGACTACGTCTGGGCGGTTGAGCACCACTTCCTGGAGGAGTATTCGCACTCGGCCGCGCCCGAGGTGTTCCTCGCCGCCGCCTCGCAGCGCACCAGGAACATCCGGCTCGGCCACGGCATCGTGCAGCTCCCGCCGCCTGTCAACCACCCGGCGCGGGTCGCCGAGCGGATCGCCACGCTCGACCTGGTCTCGGGCGGACGGGTCGATTTCGGCACCGGCGAGGCCAGCTCGGCCGCCGAACTGGGCGGGTTCGGCGTGGTCCGCGACCGCAAGCGAGAGATGTGGCAGGACTCCATCGACGCCGTCACCCGGATGTTCGTGGAGGAGCCGTTCGCCGGATGGGACTCGCCCTACCTGCGGATGCCGCCGCGCAACGTGATCCCGAAGACCGTGCAGAAGCCGCATCCGCCGCTCTGGGTGGCCTGCTCACGCCGGGAGACCATCCACCTGGCGGCGCGCAACGGGATCGGCGCGCTGTCGTTCGCGTTCATCCACCCGGAGGACGCGGCCGCGTGGTCGCGCGAGTACTACCGGCTGCTGGCGTCGGAGGAGTGCGTGCCCGCCGGGTTCGCGGTGAACGCCAACCTCGCCGTCGTGCTGCCCATGATGTGCCACGAGGACGCGGAGGAGGCCCGCCGAAGAGGGGCGATGGGGGCGGGGTTCTTCGCGTACGCGCTGGCGCACTACTACGGGCCGTCCGGGCACGTGCCGGGCCACGGCGACATCTGGCGAGATTTCCTGGAACAGGCCCCGGAGCTGCGGGGCGGAGACCCGCTCGGCGGCGCGCTCGGCACGCCACAGCACCTCATCGACCTGATCGGACGCTACGAGGCGGCGGGCGTCGACCAGATGATCTTCGTGTTGCAGGCCGGGCCAAACCGCCATGACCACATCTGCGAGAGCCTGGAGCTGTTCGGCGAGAAGGTCCTGCCGGTCTTCGCCGAAGGACGGGAGGAGCGCGAGCGGGCCAGGCTCGACCGGCTCGCCCCGGCCGTCGAGTCCGCCCTGGCCAGGCGGGCTCCCGCCAGGACCATGGCCGAGCCGTACCCGATCGACGAGGAGGCGGAGCTCGCCCGCATCACGCGGCCGCGGGCTGCGGTCCCGGCTCCCGGCGACGTCCTCGCGGCGGCGCGCCGGAACGCCCGGCGGGGCGGGCGGCGGCTGCTGGCGCGGCTCGTGGCGAACCGGACGGACGAGGAGCTGGCCCGCTGGTTCGGCCCCGCCGCGCAGCGGCTGCTGTTCACCCTGATGGCCAGGTCGTTCGACCCCGCCAGGGCGGCGGGCTTCCGCGGCCTGATCGAGTTCCGCCTCGGGCCGCGGGCCACGTGGACCGTCGCCGTCAGCGGCGACCGCGCCCGCGCCCGTCTCGGCCGCGCCCGGAACGCGACGCTGACCCTCTCGATGCCCGCCGCCGACCTGCTCCGCATCCTCGCGGGCACGTCCAACCCGGCGGCGCTCCTCGTGTCGGGACGGCTGAAGGTGGCAGGGGACGTCGCGGTGGCCTCCCGGGTCCCGGAGATGTTCGGCGCCCCCAGCCCCTACTGACCCCCGGACGGCAGGTGAGCGAACCCGCCCCCTCAATGGAGTCACCTTCCCGCCGTTGAACACGGCGTGGACGACACGCCGCGCGTCAGCCGAGCAGCTTGCGCGCGGCCTGCTCGATCTCCTCCTCGGACAGGAGCACGAGGTTGGCGGCATCGCCGAGCGGGATGAAGCTGTCAGGGGACGTCACCCTGGCGATCGGCCCCGTGAAGCCCGCGTCGACCAGCTCCGCCATGACCCCCTCCGAGACGCCGCCCGAGTGCCGGGTCTCGTCGGCGATCAGCACCTTGCCCGTCAGCTCCGCCGCCCGCAGCAGGTCCTCTACCGGAAGCGGTGACAGCCAGCGCAGGTCCAGCACCCGGCAGCTGTAGCCCTCCTGGGTCAGCTTGACCGCCGCCCGCAGGCTCATCCGCACCCCGTTGCCGAAGGTCACGATCGTCAGGTCGCGCCCGTCGCCGTACGAGCGGGCCCGCCCGATCGGGACGTGCGCCTCCCGCCAGCGCGAGGGCGGCACGTACGGCGCGAGCCACTTGCCGTCGCCCTCGTCGAACAGGTCACGCGTGTGGTACAGCGCGATCGGCTCCAGGAACACGCACACCGACCCCTCGGTGCGCGCCGCCGCCAGGCAGGTGCGCAGCATCGCCGAGGCGTCGTCGGGACGCGACGGCGAGGCGATCACCAGGCCGGGTATGTCGCGCAGCGCCCCGACTGCGTTGTCGTTGTGGAAGTGGCCGCCGAACCCCTTCTGGTAGGCGTACCCGGCGACCCGCACGACCAGCGGGTTGGTGTAGGAACCCTGCGAGAAGAACGACAGCGTCGACGCCTCGCCGCGGATCTGGTCGAGCGCGTTGTGCAGGTAGGCCAGGTACTGGATCTCCGGCACCGGCAGCATCCGCGACACGCCGGAGCCGAGCGCCAGGCCCAGGATGGCCTGCTCGTCCAGGAGGGTGTCGAAGACCCTGGTGGCGCCGAAGCGCTTCTGCAGCCCGCGCGTCACGCCGTAGACGCCGCCCTTCTTGGCGACGTCCTCGCCGAAGACCATCATCTCCGGGTACACGGCCAGCGCGTCGGCGAGTGTGCGGTTGATCGACTGGCTGAGCGTCAGCGGCTTCTCGTTCTCGGGCAGCGTGCCGGCGAATGCTCGGTCCCGGTCCGTCGCCTCCGCCGCGACCGGGCTGATCTTGGCGATCATGTCGGGCCGACGCGGCGCGATCGGCCCCATGACCTGCTCGGCGGAGCGGAGCCGCGGGCTGCGGGTCGTCTCCAGCGCGATGCGCAGCACGTGCTCGCGCGCCGACTCGTACTGCTTGAGCAGGTCGTCCGGTGTGATCAGGCCCGCCTCGACGAGCAGTTGCGCGGTACGCAGGAGCGGGTCGCGCTCCAGGTCGGCGCGGATCTCGCGCTGCGTGCGGTAGGCGGACTCGACGTCGGAGCCCGCGTGGCCCATCAGCCGGACCGTGCTCAGGTGCAGGAACGCGGGAGAGCGCCGCTCGCGCACATGCTGGACGGCCCGCGTCGCCGCGTCGAACGCTTCGGCCAGGTCGCAGCCGTCGGCGGCGAAGTACTCGATGCCGGGACGCCGCGCCGCCGCCTCCACCCACCCCCTGGGCGAGCGGACGCTGATGCCGATGCCGTTGTCCTCGCAGACGAACAACAGCGGCAGCGCCTGCCCCTGATGGGTGGCGTAGGCGGCCGTGTTGAACCCCGACAGCGCCGTCGCGTGGTTGGTCGAGGCGTCGCCGAAACTGCACACCGCGATCGCGTCCTCAGGCCAGGGAGAGGGGACGCCCAGCGCGCGGGCACGCTCGATGGCGAACGCCACGCCCACGGAGCGCGGCAGATGGCTGGCGATCGTCGAGGTCTGCGGGATGATCGCCAGGTCGGGGTGGCCGAACACCTTGTGCCGCCCGCCCGCGATCGGCTCCTCCGATGAGGCGGTCAGCCCCAAGAGGACGTCGCGGATGCCCTGCTCGGGCAGCCGGCCCGCCTGCTCGGACCGCGCCAGGTAGAAGGCGCCGGAACGGTAGTGGAGCAGCGCCGGGTCGTCGGGCCTGAGCGCGGCGGCGACGGCCGCGTTGCCCTCGTGCCCGGCGGAGCCGATCGTGTAGAAGCCTTCGTCCTGCTCACGCAGCCAGCGGGCGGCGATGTCGAGCAGGCGGCTGTCGAGCTGGCTCCGGAACAGGGTGCGACACTGCCCGCCTGTCAGCGAGGTGCCCTCGCGGATCGGCTGACCTGGGTCTCTGGCGACGCCTCCCTTCAGCGTCGCAACGGCCTGGGTGAAGTGAGTCTCAACAGTGTCGCGCGCCACAAGCCCGATTATGTCTCCCAGGAGCCGTCTTCGTCTTCCTGTCGGTGGTGACACGTTGTCGGGGCCGGTCCGATAGGCCCGATATAGGGCCAAATGTCAGGCGAGGCCCGCCCCCCGGCCCTCGTCCGCCGTTCCTACGCCTTCTCCGGAACCTTTGCTCCCAGACTCACCAACATCGCCTTGAGTTCCCCCAGATCCCCATCCACCTTGTCGAACCGCTCGTCGA
>NZ_JBEXUP010000153.1:0-15485 GCF_040614375.1 Nonomuraea sp. NPDC005983 | reverse complement strand
GTCGACTTTCTCGAATCGTGCGTCGACTGCTTGGAAGCGTTGGTCGACCTTGTCGAATCGTGCGTCTACCTTGTCGAACCGCTCGTCGACTTTCTCGAATCGTGCGTCGACTGCTTGGAAGCGTTGGTCGACCTTGTCGAATCGTGCGTCTACCTTGTCGAACTGCTCGTCGACTTTCTCGAACCGTGCATCGACTGCTTCGAAGCGTTCATCGATCTTTTCGAACCGTGCGTCGACTTGGTCGAAGCGCTCGTCGACCTTCTCGATGCGTTCGTTGATCTCGACGAGTTGAGTGTCGACCTTCGTGAACCGGTCGAGGGTGTCGAGTTGTAGGGCGTTGATCCGCTCTTCGAGCCGGTTGGACCGCTCGTTGATCAGGTCGATGACGTTCTGCCCGACATGGTCAACGCGCTCATGGAGCGAGGTGAAGCGTTCCGCGACGGTCATGCCATTCATGCCGCTAAACGTATGGTATTCGAGGGCCGCGAGCCGGACATGCACGTCGTGAAACTCCGCTTGGGAATCAAGCATGGGATGCTCCTTTCGAGGGAGGGGGCTGCATCCGTATCGGGAAAGCTACCCTCCGTTATGGGGGCGATGCAGGAGAATGCGAGAACTTGTGCTGGTACGGACGCGGGCATATCCGGACCAGCACGGACGTCTACTCGGCCCGCCTGAACTGGGCGATGCCGACGGCGAGCAGGGCCAGGCCGAGGGCGGCCACCAGGCCGAGTTCCAGGGCCACCGGCACCTGGAAGTCGAAACTCGCGGTCCCACACGATGGAGGCGGCGGAGAACATGCCGGTCATGATCACCGTCATCGGGATCATGCCGGGGTATCCCTCTTGATTGCGGTCAAACCGATGCTCGCGGTACCTGCAGCGGACCGATGACCATGATCCAGGAGCGACCGGTGATCGCGGTACTCTCCAATAGCCGAGGCTCCTCAGCTGTAGAGGGGACGTCGTCGACGGCCAGACCGAGGATCCGCCCGCCGCGACGGGACCACCGAGTTCGTGAAGGCCTGGTCATCCGGCCCGGTTCCGCTCCCGGCGCCCGGGAGCGGAGCGCACCACCGCACCACCGCACCACCACAGGAGAAGCTCCCCTATGGAAACCATGAACTCCGATCAGCTCCGCGCGGCCATGCTCCGTGCCGTCAACGAGCGCGTTACCAGCGACGACTTCGACATGATGGCCGAACTCCGCCGGCTCCTGGAGCCGCTCGGCCTCTCTCCCGAAGACAGCGGCGGCACCATCAACTTCGCCAAGAAGGATCCGCTCATGGCCAGCTCCCTGCGGATCGGCGGAGTCGCGGCGCTCGCCCTTGTCCAGCAGTCCATCGTCGCGGCCAAGCTCTGGCGCATGCGCGGCGGCCTGGGCCAAGACATCACCGTCGATCTGGGCCAGGCCATCCGCCGCCTGGCCCCGGCCAGCGAGCTGAGATGGGAGACCCTCAACGGCTACCCCGCGGACCTGGCCGATCGCGGCGCCATCGCCTATGTCGGTTTCTATCCGACCGCTGACGGTCGGCACATTCTGCCCGCCAATCTCTACCCTGGTCTGAAGTCGCGGATGCTCGCCGTACTCGACTGCGCGGACAACCCCGAGGCGCTGGGCCGCGCCATCGGCAAGTACACCGCCGACGAGCTCGAAGCGCTCGGCGAGCGGCACGGCATCGTCTTCGCCAAGGTACGTACCGTGGAGGAGTTCGTCGCCACAGACGTCTTCGACCATCTCGCCACCCGCCCGCTGATCGAGATCGAGAAGATAGCCGATTCCGACCCCGAGCCCCTGCCGGAGTTCGGCACCCATCCCCTGTCGGGCATCCGGGCTCTAGGCATGGGACACGTCATCGCCGGTGCCGGTATCGGCCGCTCCCTGGCCGCCCTTGGTGCAGACTGCCTCAACATATGGCGGATCATGGAGTGGGAGATCGACTCGCTGATCGCCACCGCCAACGTCGGCGTGCGCTCCGCCAGGCTCCAGGTTCGATCGGAGGACGGCCGGCGCCGACTCCACGAGTTGCTGAAGGACGCCGACATCTTCTACGCCAACCGGCGTCCCGGGCTGCTGGACGAACTCGGCGTCGACCTGGAGAGCGCTGTCGCGATCCGGCCCGGACTGATCCATGTTACGGCGAGCTGCTACGGCGAGAGCGGGCCCTGGGCTCAGCGCGTCGGATTCGACCAGGCCGCCGGCACGGTGACGGGCATGGTCGCCGCCGAAGGGAGCCTGCAGTCCCCCAAGCTGCCGCCCACCTCGATTATCAATGATTACCTGGTCGCCTGGCTCGGGGCGACCGGCGCCATGACCGCCCTCGCCCGCCGCGCCGTCGAGGGGGGCAGCTACCGGGTACACGTGTCGCTGACCCGCGCCGCCATGTGGGCCACCAGCCTCGGGTTGTTCGACTGGGACTACGTTCACGAGACGGTTGGCAGCGGGGGCGAGCACGAACTCATCGACCCCCAACTGTTCACCTCACTGACCCCGCTCGGCATCTACCAGGGAGTGACGGAGAACGTCACCCTGTCCCGCACCCCGCACCACTTCATGAACGTCCTGTCGCCACGCGGAGCCGACCAGCCAGTCTGGCTGCCGAAACCGAAGCCGGTGGACGTCACGGAGCTGACCTCGATCCTGCGCTCGTAGGCCGGGGCGCGATGAAGACCTCCCATCCCGCCATCACCGGCCGGTGGCAGCGGGATGCTGGAGGTACATCGTCGAATGCTGGTGACGAGCACCCGGACACGCCGGCCGACACGCCGAGCAAGGTACGCAATGGCCGCGATTCGCGCGCCATCGGTGAGTTGATGCTGTTGGCAATGGTCATCGTCTCGCCCCACCGCCGACAGCCCCGCTGCTGACCAGAACTGGCTTGTCGTCAAGCGCCCCCACGTCGCCAAACGGTAGGCGGTACGGATCTCTTGGTCCGGTGTGCTGCACCCATGCACTCCTCGTCGAGCTGGGCCCAGAGCAGGCGCAGCTCGTGGCGGTCCTCGGGGACCGTGCGGGCCACCTCGTCCCAAGGTGCCTCGCCGTCGAGGTGGCGCAGGGCGTGCTCGCGTCCCGCCTCGGTCAGCCTGTACGTACGGCTCCCGCCTGATGCGTCACTCCTGACGAAGGTGCGCACCTTCGTCATCGGTGGCGAGGCCGGTCAGCTCGCCGCGGTGGTCGATGCGGCGGTCGATGCGGTGACGGCGGCGGCGAAGTCCGGCTGCACGCCCAGTTGGGCGAGCATGACGCTGAGGCCGACGTAGCAGTTGAACTCCTTGATCTTGCCGTCTTCGATGTACCAGAAGTCGGCGGTCGGGATGTCGAGCTTGGCGCCGGTCGGCTGTATGACGCCGGCGGGCGTCTCGAACGGCCCGGTGAAGGTGCCCTGGATCGTCAGCTCGACGGCGACGATGTTGCCCATGACGTGGAACCGGTGGAGCTCGCGGTGGACGTCGGGCGCCAGCTTGCCCATGAAGACGACCTGGTCGCCCAGGTGCTCACCCCGGTAGCTCTCCCCGGCGACGACGTTGTTGAACACGCCGCCCTCGGCGAACAGGTCCATGAATCCCTGGACGTCCAGGACGCTGCCCTCGGCCGCGTGGTAGGCCGCCCGGACCACGGCTTCTGCATCGGCGGTCATCGCACTCTCCCTTTCTAGAAAGAAAATCAAATGCTTGCTTAATATTGTGGTCAGACCGCGAGACTTGTCAAGCGAACATTTGACTTGTTTGGAGTCGGCGTCTCTGGCCTGGTCAGCCGGTGTGCACGTGCCCGTGGAACGCCCCAGCCACCACGGGGACGAGTAGCCGCTCGATCTCCTCCATAGGCTTGGCGGCCAGCTCGGCGCCGATGGGTGCCAGCGCGAGCCAGTTCAGCAGGCCTGCCGCGCACCGCGTACGGAAGACCAGTTCCTGCTCGTTGACTTCAGGAAGGCTCGCCGTCAGCACCCGGAGGGCGTCCCGGCGGGTCTGCTCGAACTTGCCGGCCAGCCGCTCCCACCCCTGCGGCGGATCGATCCCGACGCGCGCCACGGTCCGCATGACCGCCAGATCCTGCCCGCCGGCCGCGAGGGCGCGCACCATCGGCCGGGCGAACGCCGCGGTCAGCTCCTGAAGTGTCGAGGTGGAGTCGAGGGAGCCGAGTGCCTGGATCTGCGCGTCCAGATACCGTTCCAATGCATGCTCGATCGCCGAATCGCACAGCGCCTTCAGTGATCCGAAGTGGTAGCTCACCGCGGCGACGTTGACTCCGGCGCTCTCCGTGATCTCGCGGAGCGTCACACCTTCCTGGCCCCGCTGCGCGAGCAGTTCCAGGGCGGCTGCCAGCAGGCGGTCCCGCGTACGCTGACCGGCCTCTCGGCGTAGATCCGTCTTCTCTGCCCGCACAGCTAAAGTCAAGCAGTTGCTTAACTTTATTGTCAAACAGCTGCTTGACGGCCCTGGGGAACATCGGAACAGCGATCAGCGGTAGCGTCGGTTCCGTTTCCGGGTCCCGCTCCCAAGGTGCGGCCAGGTGGCATGTGGCTGTGCATGGGCAGTCGCCGCGCACAGTTCTCATAAGTGGCCCCTCTTCGAGAGGTGATCATGACTGTCCACCAAACCGGGCCAACTCCAATCCCGCTGTGACCAGCTACGTGGGACACGCCGCCGCAGGTGCTGGCGACTGTCACGTTAGCCCCGCTCGCCCTGGTCTACTGCCTGGGCACTCCACGGTCACAAATCTGATCTTTCCGATGAAGTGCTGAAAAGGGATGATCATCTGCGATAGAAGAACATTCGTACCATCACCTCTACCTGAAGGTATCCGTGAAGCACTTCCTTCGCCTTGTCGCAGCTCCCCTGCTCGCCGGGGCCTTCCTCCTCAGCGTCACCTCCGGGCCCGCCACCGCGGACACCACCGACACCGACACCGAACTGGCCGCCGAGTGGCAGACCGCCTGGGACACCTACGCGTTCAACGACACCACGCCGCCCGCCCCGGACTCGGGTCGCAGCCGGGCCACCACCGAGATCTCCATCCAGATTGACCGACCCATCCTGCGTGTGTTCCGGGCCTACTCCAACCTCAGCAACCACATCGGGATCAACCCGTTTCTGAAGCGGGTCGCCACCCACAAGGACTGGCGCCAGTACGACACGCGGTACATCAACCTCACCGCCGTCGAGGAGATCCCGTACCAGGGCACGATAGTCACCAACAAGGTGCACGCCCAGCAGCGCATTCACACCGCGGGCTTCTACTACGAGACCGACACCTGGTCCGAGCCCAACGTCGTCACGCACCAGAAGATCACGTTCAAGCCACTGAGCACCGGTAAGACTCTGGTCACCGAGAGCCTCACCTTCGACGCGGATGCCACGCTGATCGACTTCGTCGCCGCGAACGGCACTGCCTCCCATCAGCAGACGCAGGCAGGCCTCAAGGAGGCGATCGAGAACGGCGTCATCTGATCCCTGGCTGCCAGGCACCGGCGGCTGGTCCGGTTTCGGCCACCGGCAGAGGTCGTGACCGGCCGATCAGGTGGCGAGGTCGCGCGTCAGGGTTTTCACATACTGCCGGATCCTGGCCGGGTCCTCGGGGAAGAGTAGGGGAAACGCGACAACGGCACCCTGGACCACGCCGGCCTGGTCCGCACGGCCTTCCTGCTGCTCATCGCCGGACAGCGTCCTGACCGAGCCGGCCGTCTTCGACCAGGGCGACGACGGCATCGTGACGCTGCTGACCGGCCACCCAGACGACCCGGCCTTCGACGGCGACGCCCCGCTGCTCGCCGCCTTCTTCATCGCCGGTTACACCACCGTGCTGGTGGAGACCGCCCGGCGCCTGATCGCCGGAGAGCCGGCCGACAGCATCGCAGACGGCCACCGCGCCCGCCTGGAGCGCCTGTTCGACGCCCTCAGCAGCGGAGTCGTGCCCCGGCCGTGAGGATCGCCGCCGCACTGCGCGCAGCGGCGGGCAAGGCCGCCGCCGGCCTCGCCCGCATCCGCCAGGCGGCCGCATCGGCGTACCCCTAAGGGATGACCAGCTCGTAGAAGTCCGGCCACTCGGGGAGGGCGTGGCGGAGGGAAGTCCGCCAGGTGTTAGTGGACGTTAACCGAGGCGTCGATGGCTGCGCGGGCCATCGCGTGCAGCAGGGGGCGCATCGCCTGGTCGGGAAGCTCGCCCGCGCTGTGCGGGGTCGAGTTGAGCAGGCCGAAGACGGCGTGCGTGGCGGCGCGCAGCCGCGGCGGCGGGCACAGGGGGTGCAGCTCGGCCAGCACCGTCACCCACTCCTCGACGTAGAGCCGTTGCAGCCGCCTGATCTGACGCCGCTCCTGCTCGGGGACGTTGCCCAGCTCCCTGTCGTGCACGGTGATCAGCGCGGGCTGCTCGAGCGCGAACGTGATCTGGACGTTGAGCAGCGCGTCGAGGGTCTCGGCGGGCCCGCTCGCGGACGTGACGACGGCCACGGCCGACTCGCGCAGCCGGGAGCTGATGTCGAGCAGCATCTCGGCCAGCAGCGCGTCCTTGCCGGCGAAGTGGCGGTAGAGGGCGGGACCCGAGACGCCGACCGCGCCGCCGATGTCCTCGATCGAGACCCCGTGGAAGCCGCGTGCGGCGAAGAGCCCGGCGGCGGCCTCGAGGATCTCCGTGCGCCGGTTGCGATTGCGGGTAGATGTCCGCGGGGTCGTCACGTCTCACATGGTAGACGGTTTCGTTAATGAAGACTAACATCTGGCTCAGAACGAGAGGGGACACATGAGCGACTGGCCGGTGCTGAAGTCGGCCGCCGACCCTGTCGGCGAGGGCTTCAAGCGCAACGCCGAGCTGAACGAGCGTCTGGCGGCGGAGCTGCGCGAACGCCTGGCCGTGGCAGCGCTGGGCGGCCCCGAGCGGTCGCGGCAGCGGCACGTGTCGCGGGGCAAGCTGCTCCCGCGTGACCGCGTCGACAGCCTGCTCGACCCCGGCTCGCGGTTCCTGGAGCTGTCGCCGCTCGCCGCCAACGGCCTCTACGACGACCAGGCGCCCGCCGCCGGGATCATCACCGGCGTCGGCCGGGTAGCCGGGCGC
The DNA here is from genome assembly GCF_040614375.1 of Nonomuraea sp. NPDC005983. Taxonomy (NCBI): domain Bacteria; kingdom Bacillati; phylum Actinomycetota; class Actinomycetes; order Streptosporangiales; family Streptosporangiaceae; genus Nonomuraea; species Nonomuraea sp. NPDC005983. The sequence goes on along the minus strand of NZ_JBEXUP010000153.1, from coordinate 8,438 downwards.
GAGTGCGTGATCGTGGCGAACGACGCCACCGTCAAGGGCGGCACGTACTACCCGATGACGGTCAAGAAGCACCTGCGCGCGCAGGAGGTGGCGCTGCACAACCGGCTGCCGTGCGTCTACCTCGTCGACTCCGGCGGCGCGTTCCTCCCCAAGCAGGACGAGGTCTTCCCCGACCGCGAGCACTTCGGGCGCATCTTCTACAACCAGGCGACGATGTCCGCGCGGGGCATCCCGCAGATCGCCGCCGTCCTCGGCTCCTGCACGGCGGGTGGCGCGTACGTGCCGGCGATGAGCGACGAGGCCGTCATCGTCCGCGGCCAGGGCACGATCTTCCTCGGCGGCCCGCCACTGGTGAAGGCGGCCACCGGCGAGGAGGTCAGCGCCGAGGAGCTCGGCGGCGGCGAGCTGCACGCGCGGGTCAGCGGCGTCACCGACCACCTGGCGGAGGACGATGCGCACGCGCTCGCCATCGTCCGCGACATCGTCTCCACGCTGGCGCCCCGCGCGCCGCGGCCCTGGGAGAGCGTGCGGCCCGAGGAGCCCGGGCTCGACCCGCGCGACCTCTACGGGCTCGTCCCCGCCGACACCCGCCAGCCCTACGACGTGCGCGAGGTCATCGCCCGGCTGGTCGACGGCTCGCGTTTCCTGGAGTTCAAGGCCGAGTACGGCTCGACCCTGGTCACCGGGTTCGCCCACCTGCACGGGCATCCGGTCGGGATCGTCGCCAACAACGGCATCCTGTTCAGCGAGTCGGCGATGAAGGGCGCGCACTTCATCGAGCTGTGCGACCAGCGGCGGATCCCGCTGGTGTTCCTGCAGAACATCAGCGGCTTCATGGTCGGCAAGGCGTACGAGGCGGGCGGCATCGCCAAGCACGGCGCCAAGATGGTCACAGCCGTCTCGTGCGCGCGGGTGCCCAAGTTCACGGTGGTGATCGGCGGCTCGTTCGGCGCGGGCAACTACGCGATGGCCGGACGCGCCTACTCGCCCAGGTTCCTGTGGATGTGGCCGAACGCCCGCATCTCGGTCATGGGCGGCGAGCAGGCGGCGAACGTCCTGACCACGGTGGGCAGCGCCGACGCCGACGCGATCAGGGCCCAGTACGAGCACCAGGGCAACCCCTACTACTCCACCGCCAGGCTCTGGGACGACGGCGTGATCGACCCGCTCGACACCCGCACCGTCCTGGGGCTGGCGCTCTCCGCGGCGGCCAACGCCCCGCTCGAACCCGTCGGCTACGGCGTCTTCCGGATGTGATCGCGCTCATGGAACACTCGCCACACCCTCTCGCGGTGTTCGACCGCGTACTCGTCGCGAACCGCGGCGAGATCGCCGTCCGGATCATCCGGACGTTGCGCGCGCTCGGCATCACCTCGGTGGCCGTGCACACCCCCTCGGACGAGGGTGCCCGGCATGTCTTGGAAGCCGACATCGCCCTCCAGATCACGAAATATCTGGATATTGAGGCGATTATCGCGGCGGCCCAGGAGACGGGCGCCGGGGCCGTCCATCCCGGATACGGCTTCCTGGCGGAGAACGCCGCCTTCGCCCGCCGCTGCGCCGAGGCCGGCGTCGCCTTCGTCGGCCCGCCGCCGCAGGCCATCGAGGCGATGGGCGACAAGATCCGCGCCAAGGCCACCGTGTCGGCCGCCGGGGTTCCCGTCGTTCCCGGCGGTGCCGAGCCGGGCGACGACCTGGCGTCCTGGCGCGACTTCCCGGCCCTGATCAAGCCGTCGGCGGGCGGGGGCGGCAAGGGCATGATCCTCGTCCGCTCCGCCGCCGAGCTGCCCGACGCCCTCGACTCCGCCCGCCGCACGGCCGCCGCGGCCTTCGGCGACGGAACCCTGCTGATCGAGCGGTACGTGGAGAACCCGCGGCACATCGAGATCCAGATCCTCGCCGACACCCACGGCACAGTCGTCCACCTGGGTGAACGCGAGTGCAGCCTGCAACGCCGCCACCAGAAGATCATCGAGGAGGCGCCCTCGCCCTTCCTCACCGCCGAGACCCGCGCCGCGATGGGCGACGCGGCGGTGGAGGCCGCCAGGGCCGTGGGCTACACCGGCGCGGGCACGGTCGAGTTCATCGTCGACGGCACGACCGGCGCGTACCACTTCATGGAGATGAACACCCGCCTCCAGGTGGAGCACCCGGTGACCGAGCTGGTGACGGGCCTGGACCTGGTGGAACTGCAGCTCCGCGTGGCCGCGGGCGAGGCCCTCCCGCTCACCCAGGCCGACGTGCGCCTCACCGGCCACGCCGTGGAGGCCCGCGTCTACGCCGAGGACCCCGCCCGCGGCTTCCTCCCCACCGGCGGCCCCGTCCTCGCCCTCCGTGAACCCACCCGTGAACCCGCCCGTGAACCCGCCGGCGGCCCGCCTCCCGGGTCCCGCGAACAGTCACCGCCGGACGAGCGCGCCGGGCGCGGCCTGCCTGTCGTGCGGGTCGACTCGGGGCTCGTCGAGGGAGGCGTTGTGGGCAGCGAGTTCGACCCGATGCTGTCCAAGGTGATCGCCTGGGCCCCCGACCGCGACGCGGCGCTGCGGACGCTCGACCGGGCCCTCGCCGCCACCGTGATCCTCGGCGTCACCACCAACGTCCCGTTCCTGCGGGCGCTCACCGCGCACCCCGTCGTGCGGGCGGGCGAGCTGGACACCGGGCTGGTCGAGCGGATCCTGCCCGAGCTGGTGCCCGCGTCCGAGACGCCGTCCGACGTGCTCGCCGCCGCGGCCCTGGCCTTCCACGCGATGCCCCAGGGGGCCGACCCGTGGGAGATCACGGACGGCTGGCGGGCGGGCGAGCACGCGTGGACGACCTGGCGGCTGGAGTCCCGCGACGGCGTGCACGCGATCGCCGTCAGGGGGCTGCCGCACCGCTCGGCCGAGGTGCGGCTGGACGGACGGGCCGTACCGGCGCGGATCCGCGAGGGCGACGGCGAGCTGTCCGTCACCCTCGACGGCCGCACCCGGCACTACGCCCTGGCCCGCAGGGACGACACCCTCTGGCTCGGCAGCGGCGGCCAGGCCTGGCCCTTCACCAGGCACAAGATCGGCGACCCCGGCGACCGTCCCGGCGCGTCGGGCGCGGCCGACGGCGTGGTCAGGAGCCCGATGCCCGGCACCGTCCTGGTCGTCAAGGCGCAGCCGGGCGAGCGGGTCAGCGAGGGCCAGCCCCTCGTCATCGTGGAGGCCATGAAGATGGAGCACACCGTGACCGCTCCTCGCGACGGGCTGGTCACCGAGCTGCCCGTCCAGGCCGGTCAGCCGGTCGACATGGACGCCGTCCTGGCCGTCGTCAGCGCCGTCGACAGCGCCGTCGACAGCGGGCAGGAGGCGTGATGCGGTATCCGATGGACGGCCTCCCGCAGCGGGTCACGATCTACGAGGTCGGCCCGCGCGACGGCCTGCAGAACGAGCCGGTGACCGTCCCCGTCGAGGTCAAGGCCGAGTTCATCGACCGCCTGGCCGACGCGGGCCACCGGGTGATCGAGGCGACGAGCTTCGTCCACCCGAAATGGGTGCCGCAGCTCGCCGACGCCGAGGAGCTGCTGACCAGGCTCGACAGGAAGCCGGGGGTCCGCTACCCGGTGCTGGTCCCGAACGAGCGCGGCCTCGACAGGGCGCTGGAGCACGGCGTGGCCGAGATCGCCGTCTTCGCCAGCGCCACTGAGACGTTCGCCGCCAAGAACCTCAACCGCGGCCTGGAGAGCCAGTTCGAGATGTTCGAGCCGGTCGTGGCCAGGGCGCTGGACAGCGGGGTCAGGGTCCGCGCGTACGTGTCGATGTGCTTCGGCGACCCGTGGGAGGGGCCGACGCCGATCTCGCAGGTCGTCACGGTCGGCCGGCGGCTGCTCGCCCTCGGCTGCTACGAGCTGTCGCTGGGCGACACGATCGGCGTCGGCACGCCCGGTCACGTGGCCGCGCTCATCGACGCGTTCGGCGGGCCCGACAGGCTGGCCGTCCACTTCCATGACACCTACGGGCAGGCGCTCGGAAACACGCTGGCCGCGCTCAGAGCCGGGGTGAGCGTCGTGGACGCCTCCACGGGCGGCATCGGCGGCTGCCCCTACGCCGAGTCGGCCACCGGCAATCTCGCCACCGAGGACCTCGTCTGGATGCTGCAAGGGCTCGGCATCGAGACCGGCCTCGACCTGGACAAGCTCGTGACCACCAGCACCTGGTTGGCCGGGAGGCTGGGCCGTCCCAGCCCTTCGCGCGTCGTCCAGGCCCTCTCGAAAGGTTGACACCCCATGCTGAGCGACGAGTACGAAGAGCTGCGCAAGACCGTCGAGGCGTTCGCCCGCGACGTGGTGGCCCCCGTGATCGGCGACTACTACGAGCGCGAGGCGTTCCCGTACGACATCGTCCGGCAGATGGGCGCGATGGGCCTGTTCGGGCTGCCGATCCCCGAGGAGTACGGCGGCATGGGCGGCGACTACTTCGCGCTCTGCCTGGCGCTGGAGGAGCTGGCCCGCGTCGACTCCAGCGTGTCGATCACGCTGGAGGCCGCGGTGTCGCTGGGTGCCATGCCGATCTTCCGGTTCGGCACGTCCGAGCAGAAGGCCGCCTGGCTGCCCCGGCTGGCCAGCGGTGAGATGCTGGGCGCGTTCGGGCTGACGGAGCCGGGCGGCGGCTCGGACGTCCCCGGCGGCATGCGCACCACCGCCGTGCTCGACGGCGGGGAGTGGGTGATCAACGGCACCAAGGCGTTCATCACGAACTCGGGCACCGACATCACCGGCGTGGTGGGCGTCGCGGCCCTCACCGGCGAACGGGAGATCTCCACCATCCTCGTGCCCAGCGGCACCCCCGGGTTCACCGTGTCGAAGAAGTACTCCAAGGTCGGCTGGAACGCGTCCGACACGCGCGAGCTGTCGTTCTCCGACTGCCGGGTGCCCGCCGGGAACCTCCTGGGCGAGCGCGGACGCGGCTACGCGCAGTTCCTGCAGACCCTCGACGAGGGGCGCATCGCGATCGCCGCGGTCAGCGTGGGCCTGGCCCAGGGGTGCGTCGACGAGTGCCTCAGGTACGTCAGGGAAAGGACGGCGTTCGGCCACCCGATCGGCCACTACCAGGCCATCCAGTTCAAGATCGCCGACATGGAGGCCCGCGTCCACACCGCCCGCCTGGCCTACTACCACGCGGCGGAGAAGATGCTGGCGGGCGCCCCGTTCAAGAAGGAGGCGGCGATCGCCAAGCTGGTCGCGTCCAATGCCGCCATGGACAACTCCCGCGACGCCACCCAGATCTTCGGCGGGTACGGCTTCATGAACGAGTTCCCCGTCGGACGCTTCTACCGCGACGCCAAGATCCTGGAGATCGGTGAGGGCACCAGCGAGGTGCAGCGCATGCTCATCGCCCGCCAGCTCGGCCTGGGCGACCTCTAGCCTCCCGCGCCGAGCTTGGCGATCATCGCCTTGGCCACCTCCACGGCGCCCTTGGTGAGGTGGCCCGACGGGTCCTCGGTCACCCGGCGCTGGTAGGTGACCTGGATGACGGCGTTGCTGACACGGGCTCCGACCGTGGCGACGGTCGGGCCCGCGTTGTCGGGTTCCAGTGTGTAGAGCGTGCTCCACGACTCGTCGCCGACGCCCGCCGGGCTCCACTGCCTGGCGAGCAGGACGGAGTCCTGACGCTGGGCGAGGAGCTGCTGCTGCGCCGCGGCCAGGTCGCCGGGCAGCACCCGCACCGACACCTTGAGCGTGAACTGGACGTTGCCCGGCAGCGCGGCCGCGGGGTCCAGCGTCCGCCACTCGCACTCGTCCGCCCTGATCTGCGACTTGTCGGGAAAGAGGGTGAGCTTCCGCACGAGGTCGTCGCCGACGGCCGCGCACGGGTCGACGGCCTGCGAGTAGGCCGGAGTCCCGGTCGGCGGGGGGTCGCTCGGGGTGGGGGCGCTGGAGGTGGGCTGCTCGCCGGGCGTCTCCACGGGCGCCACGGTGTGCGAAGGCCGCTCGGTCACGGCGACGGCCGCCGCCCTCTCCGGCACGCGCGTGAGCAGGAACAGGACGGTGAACAGCATCGCCACCACCGCGGCCGCGGCCCCGGCCAGCATCACGGGCGTCACCGGCAGCCCCGGCCGCGACTGCTGCGTGGGGACGGTGTCCGGCGTCCTCAGGGTCGGGACGTCTCGCCGGTACTCGTTCATCGAAGCTCCTTGCACGTGCGGGCCCCGGTCTCCGGGCATGGGGAGCTCCGGGCGTGGGGAGGAGGTCACGTCGCCTTCCTGAGGGTGTCGGCGACCGCGCGGGCGGCCCGGTCGGCGGTGTCGCGGAGTTGGGCGGTCACCTTCGTCCGTTCGAGAGTGCTGACCCGGATCTGCACGACGACGTTGCTGACCCGCATCCACACGGTGACGGTCGAGGTGTGCGTGATCCCCGCCTCGGTCTCCTGGGCGACGGCCCCGTCGCCGGCGTCGACGGGCCGTGTCCGCCGGGTCGTCACGGACTCGCCGGTGCCCGCCGCCCCGTCGCGGGATCGGGTGGTCTGGGTGAGGGTGCGCCGGGCCGCCTCGACCTGGGGGAAGTGCCTGACCTTGAGGTTGATGGAGGTGGTGGTGATCGCGCCGATCGCGCCGACCGTCCAGTCGCACTCGCTCGTGTCGTAGTAGTCGGGCTGCCTGCTGTGCGAGCCGGGCAGGACCTGCTGGGCCTGTCCGGCGGTGAGCAGCCCGCACGCCTCGGGCGGTTGCGCGAACTTCCCGTCGCCCTTGGCGGCAGGTGTGGGCGGCGGCGCGGTGGACGGCCTAGTGGACGGCGCGGTGGACGGCGCGGTGCCGGTGGACCGAGTGGACGGTGGCGCGGCGCCGGTCGGCGGTGCGGACGGCTGGGCCGCGACGCTCGGCGACGGGGTGGCGGGCGCGCGGTTGCCGAGCAGGACGGCGCCCGAGACTCCTGCGGCCACGGCCACGGCCACCGCTCCCAGCACCAGCGGCGCGCGCCCGCGTCCCGCCCTGACCGGGACCGTGGCGGGCGCGACCTCGCGCGGACGCACGGGCAGCGGCACGGCCACCGCCTGCAGGTGCGCCCTGACCTGCCGCGGGTCCGGACGGGCCGCGGGGTTCCCGTTGAGCATCGCCAGGAGCAGCCCGCCGAGCGGGCCCGCGCTGACGGGTGGAGGCGGTGGCATCGTCAGCACGGCCGCGATGATCGCCATCGGTGACTCGCGGGCGAACGGCGGACGACCTTCGGCGGCGGTGTAGAGGGTGGCGGCCAGCGACCACAGGTCGGCGGCCGGGCCCGCGCGCTCGCCGCGCAGGTGCTCGGGGGCGACGTAGCCGGGCGATCCGGCGACCGCGCCGTCCGCGGCACCGGCGGCGGGCATGTCGCCGGTGTGCGCGGCGATGCCGAAGTCGGTCAGGACGACCTCGCCGCCGTCCGTGATCATGACGTTGCCCGGCTTCACGTCCCTGTGCAGGATGCCGCGGGCGTGCGCGACCTCCAGCGCGTCGAGCACGCGCAGGCCGATCGTGGCGACGTGGCCGGGCGGCAGCGGGCCGCGCTCCTTGACCAGGTCGCCCAGGGACCGTCCGGCCAGCAGGTCCATGACGATCCACGGCCGGCCGTCCTCCGACAGCACGTCGTGCACGGTGATGATCGAGGGATGGCTGAGCGCGGCCGTCGCCCGCGCCTCGCGCAGCGTGTCGACCAGCGCCCGCTGCCGGTCCTCGCCCGGGGGCAGCCGCACCTCCTTGACCGCGACCTCGCGGTGCAGCACCTCGTCACGGGCCCGCCACACCGTGCCCGCGCCGCCCGCGCCGAGCGGCGAGAGGAGCTGGTAGCGTCCGGCGATCACGCGCATGCGTCAGGACGCCTTACTGTCGAGGTTCTCGGCGAGCCACTTGGCGGCCTGGGCCGCCTTGTCGCGCAGGGCGGGGTCCTTGGCCACGTCGTGGGTGAAGCGGATGTCGCCGACCATGTTGCCGGTGCGGAACGTCGCGCTCACCGTGAACCGCTTCCCGCTGCTGCCCCTGTCCTCTTCGATCTCCCAGCCGACCGCCTCGTCGCCCGCGCCGGGAATGTCGAACACCTCGCCCTGCCTCAGGCCGGAGCCGCCCCTGCCCGCGTTCTGCTCGCCCTCCTTCTTACGCCCGGCCACGTGCTCCTGTGCGAGCGTGGTCTCGTAGCCGTCGCCCTGCTGGGGATAGAAGTAGAGCGTGAGGTAGAGCGCCAGCTCCTTGCCCTTGGGGACGACCCCGGACGTGCTCCACGAGCATCGGAACGACGGCTCGCGGGACGTGGTGAGGTAGGCGCCGACGAGCTGGGTGGCCTGCTGCCGGGTGAGCAGCTGGCACGGCTTGGGTATGCGGGAGAACTTCCCAGGCGGCTGGGTGGGCGCCTGGCTGGCCACCGGCGGGGCCGTCGTGGGCGCGGCGCTGGTCGGCGGGGCCACGTCGAGCCAGCCGCCTACGCCGCCGAACTGGCGACGTGGGGCGTGCCC
>NZ_JBEXUP010000152.1:0-20814 GCF_040614375.1 Nonomuraea sp. NPDC005983 | reverse complement strand
TGATGCGGCTGGTGGCCTTCGCACACAGTCCCAGGGCGACGAAGGGGTCGCCGTGGACCAGCGGGGTGTCGTTCACCCAGAAACTGTGCAGGCCCCCTTCCGGGTAGGTAGCCCGCATGGGTGGGGAGCAGCGCCGCAGCTCCCCACCCACCGACCGCGCAGCCCGGCTGCCGGGGTGGCCAATTGCCGTCTACGTGTTGACGCTGGTCGGCCCGCTGGCGAGTGCTCCGCAGTGACCGGGAATCGCCCGTTCCCTGCCACGCCCAACGCTCTTCATGGCGTCTCTGACCTGGCCGTACGGGGCTCACGTGTACCTGGTGACACGCTCCTTAACGACAGGCCGATTACCGCACTGTGGCGTCTTCCTGCGCGTACTGGCGCTACCGGAGAGTCGCACCCGGCGCGCGGGCCACGCGCTCAAGCTTGGTCCAGCCCGTCCAGCCTCGCTGCTGCAGCAGTTCGATCAGCCGACGCGCCGGCGGCACAGTGGCGAACGCCAGCGTGTCCATCAGCTTGACGAGCGGTAGCTCGATATCGGTGTCGTCGACATAGTCCTCTCCCCGCTCGTCGGCCATCCGCGTGATGTAGGCGGCCAGCTTGTCTGCCAGCTCCACCAGCCGCGGGTCGTCGTCGGCTCGGTCGAGAGCCTGGCTCAGGGTGAGGTAGAAGTCGACGAGCTGCGGGTCATCGATCTGCTCCCGCTTGCGTGCCATCCACTCCGGGACCCGCTCGGGCGCGTGCGCCGTCAGGGGGATCCAGCCGTCGCGCTCGGCCTGGACGATCCGCTCGTCGACCCCGAGAGCCCGCAGCCGGTCGAGATACCCGACCACCTCCGGCGGCAGTACCAGGTGGTCCCCGGCGGCGAGGCGGGCGATCCGCTCGCGATGCCGCTGCCGCTCGCGGATCTCCGCCCGCAGCCTCCTGTCGATGTCTGCGATCGCCGCGGCGAACTCCTCCTCGCCGGCCCGCAGCAGATCTCGCACCCGCGCCAGTGGGACCCCGGCCTCGGCGAGGGTCCGGATTTTGATCAGCTCGACCACGGCGCCGGCGTCGTATCTGCGGTAGCCCGAATGGTCCCGCTCCGGCTCCGGCAGCAACCCCTTGGCGTGGTAGTGCCGCACCGCGCGGACCGTCACTCCGGCGTACGACGCCAGCTCGCCGATGGTCAGCATCAGAGCAGTCTCCAGGAGCCGCTCAAGAGGTCGCCTCTGTATCGCGGATGATCCGGGCGACTTGCGGGGCGTGGGTGAAGACCAGTTGGTGGTCGGCGTCGAGCCAGGTGGTGGCGATGTGCGGGTGCTCGCGGACAAGCCGCTCGACGCCTGCACGCCAGTTCTGGTTGAACCGAGGCGCGGGTCCTTCGCCGCTGTCGCCGGCCATCGAGGTCGACATGATCATGCTGATGGGCCGGTCGATCTTCCTGAACCGGTCGAGGATTCCGGACCGGATCACATCGATCTCGAGGTTCAAGTCGAGAATCTCCTGGGCGGTGAGCAGCACCTGACGCGCGGTGCCCCGCTTGGCCTCCTGCTGCGCCGCCATGTCCTCCCACATGGCGCGGAACTCCGGCAGGACGGCCTCGGTAATGAACGGTTCGGGTACCGGGTTCGCCCCGTCGATGAGAACAAGCCCGGCGACCATGCCAGGATGCTCCGAGGCATAGTGCACGGCCAGGTCAGCGCCCAGCGAGTAGCCCACCAGCACAGGCGCCGCGGGCATGTCGCGGTTTCCCAGCTCCGCCATCACCGCGTTGAGATCGCTGAGGAACGCCTCGAAGGAGTACCGGTCGGCGGCCGGGGTGAGGCCATGGCCCCGCAGGTCGAAGGTCACCACGTCGTGGTCGCGCCGCAGCAGCTCGGTCAGCTCACGCAGGTCGGCCTGGGTCGAGTTCAGGCCAGGGCACAGGACCAGCGGTCGTCCCCGGCCCTCGCGAGACACCGGGATCGTGACGCCGTCGTGGTGGATGGTGAAGTGCCGCATCGTCCTGTCGCCTCTCTCCGCCCGCTCTCCATCATTGCTGTGCTCGTCGTGCAGGCCGGCGACCTCGATCGCACTGGTTTCCGTGGTCATGCCACCATGCTGAAAGCTTGACCCTGCGTCAGGGTCAAGCGGCGCGGCAACGACGACCTCCTTGGCGCCGAACCTACAGTCCTCACCGGAGCGCTCGTCGGCTACGCCCGGGTCTCCACCCGCGATCAGCGCCTCGACTGACAGACCCGCGCGCTCGAAGCCGCCGGCTGCATCCGCATCTTCGCTGACAAGCTGAGCGGCAAGAACACCGACCGCGAAGAGCTCACCAAGGCCCTGGACTACCTACGGCCCGGCGACACCCTCGTGGTCCCCTCGCTCGACCGGCTCGCCCGCTCCCTGGCCGACCTCATCACGATCGTCGCCGATCTGCGCCGCCGCGGTGTCGGCTTCCGGTCCCTGAAGGAAGCCCTCGACACCACCACCCGGCCGCCTCGTCTTCCACGTCTTCGCCGCCCTTGCTGAGTTCATCCGCGAGCTGATCGTGGAGGGCACCCACGAGGGCCTGGCCGCCGCCAAGGCTCGCGGCGTGCGACTCGGCCGCCCGCCCGCGATGACCCCCGAGCAGGTCCGGCACGCCCGTGCCTTGCTCACCCAGCCCGATGCCACCGTGTCCTCGATCGCCCGGTTGCTGAACGTCAGCCGCTCCACGATCTACAAGTGCCGTCGTCGAGGAGCAGCAGCACAACAGCACCCCGGGCGCACGCCCCGCTACCTGTTCTGCCAGAGGACGGCCAACGCCAACGCGACCAAGCCCTACAGCTCAAGCAGCTACTCCACCATCCTGCGCGACTTCAGCAAACTGGTCCAGATCACCGACAGCAAGGGCAACCCCGTCCGGCTCAGCCACACCCACAGGTTCCGCCACACCCGGCTCACCAAACTCGCTGAGCTCGGCCTACCCATCCACGTCCTGCAGCGCTACGCCGGACACGCCAATCCCACCATGTCGATGCACTACGTGGCCCAGCGAGAAGAGCACGCCGAACAGGCATTCCTCGCCACGCGCACATTCAAGCCGACGGCACCAGCCTCACCTTCTCCCGCGAAGACCACGACGGAATGCACCTGTTTGAACGAGCCGACCGTGTCCTGCCCAACGGCTACTGCCTGCTCCCGCCACTGCAGACCTGCGAGAAGGGCAACGCCTGCCTGACCTGCGGCGTCTTCGTCACCGACTCCAGCCACCTTGAGGAACTGCGCCGACAGCTCGCCGACACCAAGTCGCTGATCGAACGCACCAAGGAGCAGTTCCAGACCCGACACGCATCCCCATGCCCGCTGACAACGTCTGGCTTGTTCAGCGCACCGCCGAGGTCGAGGCCCTCACCACACTTCAGGCCGCGATGACAGCCGCACCCGGCAAAGCCCTTCAAGGAGCCGGGAGCCCAAGCCGTCCGACTCCCGTGACCATCGACCTGAACAACCCCCGCAGAAGGCAGCCATGACCGACCACCGCCAGCCCCGCATCGCCGTACTCACCTCCGCCGCTCGCCGCCGATCGGCTGACAAGACCACAGCCGCCGAGGAAGCGCTCCGCACTCTCATCAAGCGCGGTGAACCCATCACGTTCCAGGCCGTCCAGCGCCAGGCCGGCGTCTCCCACTCCTTCCTCTACAACCACCCCGACCTTCGCGGACGAATCGAACGTCTCCGAGCCCAGGGTCGACGCCCACCATCGGCGCCACCCCGCCCCCCCGGGGTGAGGACCTCATCGCGCAGCACCTCGCCGCCGAGGTGACCCGGCTCAAGCAGCAGCACCGCCAAGAGATCACCGCGCTCCGCACCGCTCTGCAGCAGGCCCATGGCGAAAACCTTGAGCTCCGCCGCGAACTCGCACGGCGAGGAGGCCTCCCCACCGAGGAACAGGCCAAAGCCCATGGCTAGCCTCCTGGCCCCTCGCTGATCCCACCCTCCGCAGCCCAGCAGCACGTACGCCTGAGGCCGCGAGATCCCTAAGCTCGGCCGCCGCCGCAGTCCGCAGCGAACAATCTCAGGCGCGGCTTGGCGGCCGGCCCGCCGATCATCTCCGCCTGGCGTACCGCCCCGTCCCACCTCTCATCTGGGGCGGTCAGCACGCCCGCTCAAGGATCTGTGCCTGCCCCCCGTCCATGCCGGGACCTCACCGTCGTGCACGCGAGTACTGAACAAGATGCACCTGTAGCGCGGAGGACTACGGACGAGCCGGTGCTTCATAGTCCTCTGCACAGATCCCGGGGTCGGGGAACAGAGGGACAGCCATAAACGTCACGCTGGTGACGGACGCCATCGCCGATCGGGATGCCGGGGCGCATCGCCACAGCATGGAATGCAGCAGCGCGTCGCGGCGCAGCGAGAGGACCGCAACTACATGACCGGGCCGGTGGCCCGCGCCCAGGGGGACCCGGGCGCGGGCATGCTGGGCGTGCCGGTGCGCGAGCACGGCCACGATCTCCGTACCGACGAGCTGACCCGGCATCGTGGGACTTCTGCTGCTGGCCACCCACCTGGGCGAGAACGGCCGGCCATCGCTTCTTACCGGCACACCACCATGGCCTCGCGCGGCATAAGCGCCGGCCAGGCGGGGCGCGGCTCGGCGTTCTCCGCCAGGTGGCCGGCCCGCTCGATGGCCTCGTCGCTTTCGTGGATGCTCAGGCCGATACGCAGCCCGGCTGAACCCTGACCGGCAGAGGGCGGGCTCGTGGCTCTCACGGGATCTGCCGGATGGCTCCCTTGTCGGCGGACTGGGCGATCATGGCGTAGGCGCGCAGGGCAGTGGAGACGGGTCGGTGACGTTCGGGTGGTTCAGGTCGGCGAGTGGCGAGGACGGTGTCGGGCACTTCGAGGGTGAGGGTGCGTGCGGGGATGTCAATCGTGATCACGTCTCCGTCGCGGACGAGGGAGAGCGGCCCGTCGGCGGCCGCTTCCGGGGAGATGTGTCCGACGGCCAGTCCGGAGCTGCCGCCGGAGAAGCGGCCGTCGGTGACGATGGCGCAGGTGTCGGCGAGGCCGCGGCCTTTGAGGTAGGCGGTGGGGTGCAGCATCTCCTGCATGCCGGGGCCGCCGCGTGGTCCTTCGTAGCGGATGACCAGGGCGTCGCCGGGGGTGAGGCGGCCGGACAGGATGGTTTCGACGGCCTCCTCCTGAGATTCGACGACGAGGGCGGGTCCGGAGAAGACGTGCAGGTGCGCGGGCACTCCGGCGGTTTTGACGACGGCTCCGTCGGGGGCGAGGTTGCCGCGGAGGATGGCCAGGCCCGCGTCGGGTGAGTAGGCGTGGGCGACGTCGCGGATGGCCCCCTGTGCCGGGTCGAGGTCGAGGGAGTCCCACTGTCGGGATTGGGAGAATGCGGTGGCGGAGCGGACCCCGCCGGGTGCGGCGTGGAACAGTTCCACGGCCTCGGGTGCCGGTTCGGCCGACCGGACGTCCCAGGCTGAGAGCCATGCGGTCAGTGAGGGGGCGTGGACGGCGTGCACGTCCTCGTGGAGCAGGTGGGCGCGGTGGAGTTCGCCGAGGATGGCGGGGATGCCGCCGGCGCGGTGGACGTCCTCCATCAGGAGCGGGCCGTTGGGCGCGACCTTGCACAGGTAGGGGATCTGGCGGGAGCGGGCTTCGATGTCGGCGAGAGTGTAGTCGAGGTCGGCCTCGTGGGCGGCGGCCAGCAGGTGCAGGATGGTGTTGGTGGAGCCGCCCATGGCCAGGTCGAGCGCCATCGCGTTGTCGAAGGCGGCCCGCGACGCGATGGTTCGGGGCAGGACGGACTGGTCGTCGTCGCGGTAGTACCGCGTGGTCAGCTCGACGGCCGTGCGGCCGGCCTGTTCGTAGAGCGTGCGGCGCGCGGTGTGGGTGGCCAGGGTGGTGCCGTTGCCGGGCAGGGCCAGGCCGAGGGCCTCCAGCAGGCAGTTCATCGAGTTGGCGGTGAACATGCCGGCGCAGGAGCCGCAGGTGGGGCAGGCGTTCTCCTCGATCCGGGCGAGGTCGTCGTCGGAGACCGTGTCGTTGACGGCCTCGGCCACCGTGGTGATCAGGTCCAGCCTCCGGGTCTGTCCGTCGGCGAGCGTGGTGCGGCCGCCTTCCATCGGGCCGCCGGAGACGAAGACCGTGGGGATGTTCAGCCGCAGCGCCGCCATCAGCATGCCGGGCGTGATCTTGTCGCAGTTGGACACGCACACCAGCGCGTCGGCGCAGTGCCCGTTGACCATGTACTCGATCGAGTCGGCGATCAGGTCCCGGGAGGGCAGCGAGTAGAGCATCCCGCCGTGGCCCATGGCGATGCCGTCGTCGATGGCGATGGTGTTGAACTCGCGGGCGATCCCGCCCGCCTGGTTGATCGCGGCGGAGATGATCCGGCCGACCGGCTGGAGGTGGGTGTGGCCGGGGACGAACTCGGTGAAGCTGTTGGCGACGGCGATGACCGGCTTGACGCCGATGTCCGCCGAGGGAACTCCGGAGGCGCGCATCAGCGCTCGGGCTCCGGCCATGTTCCGCCCATGGGTGACCGTTCGTGATCTCAGTTGCGGCATGCGGTCCATGGTGGGGGTACGCGCAGCGGCGGCGAAGACGGGCGTACTACTAGTAGTGCTACTACCAGTAGCTATCCTGACGTGCATGAAGGAGTTGTGCACCTTCCTCAGAGCACGCCGCGGGAGGCTCGACCCCACCCAGGTGGGGCTGCCGCCGGCTACCGGGCGCCGCAAGGCCGGGCTGCGGCGGGAGGAGGTCGCGACCCTCGCGGGGATCAGCGTCACCTGGTACACCTGGCTGGAACAGGGGCGCGACGTCCAGCCATCGCGCCAGGTCCTGGACGCCCTCGCCCGCACGCTGCGGCTGTCGTCCACCGAACACGCCTACATCCTGGGCCTGGCCGGATACACCGCCCTGCCGCCGGCCGCCGACGCCGCGGCCGACGCCCCCGCGCACGTGCAGCGGCTGCTGGACGTGCTGGTGTCCTCGCCCGCGTATGCCGTCGCGCCGGACTGGAGGATCGCGGCCTGGAACGCCGCCTACGAGGACCTGTATCCGAACGTCGCGACCGTGCCGGCGGCCGAGAGGAACCTGCTCTGGCTGGTATTCACCGACCCTTACGTCCGTGATCTGCTGCCTGACTGGGAGACCACCAGCCGCCGGTTCCTGGCCGAGTTCCGTGCCGAGGCCGGGCCACGGCTCACCGACCTGGCCCGGTCACCCGTGATCACCAGCCTGCTGCGGATCAGCCCCGACTTCCGCGACGCCTGGGGGACCCACCGCATCGAGGGCTTCACTTCCCGGCTGCGCACCTTCCGCCATCCGCGAGCCGGGGTGCTCCATTTCGAACATCACCGGCTCGCCCCGGCTGATCAGCCGAACCTGCATCTGGTGATCTACACTCCCGCCACCGAACCTGGAGGGCCGCCGGCCTGAAGGCGGCGCGAGTCGGCCCGGTGCTGCCGGCGTATCCCGGGCTGGGCGCGCGACGACCGCTCGGTTCGCCGGCTCCGAGACAGCTTCAACTTAGGTAACCCTTACCTTGCGAAGAAGCGGGATCCATCCTAGAGTCCAAGTCCTCAGAGGACCTGAGGACTTGGAGGGACATCGTGGTGAACCCCACGGACATGACCTTGCTGGAGCAGGCGGCGGCGGTGCGCGAGCGGCGGATCTCGCCTGTCGAACTGGTGGACCAGCACCTGGAGCGGATCGAGCGGTACGACGGCGAGTTGGCGGCTTACGCGACCGTGAACGAGGCGGGCGCCAGACGGGCGGCCAAGGAGGCCGAGCAGAAGGTGACCGCCGGAGTCGAGCTGCCGCCGCTGCACGGGGTCCCCGTGTCGGTCAAGGACACCTGGCCGGTGGCCGGGCTACGGTTCTCGGCGGGCTCGCGCGCCTTCGCCGACCGCGTCGCACCCGCGGACGCGGCCGTGGTGACCGCGCTGCGCGAGGCCGGGACGGTGATCCTCGGCACGACGAACGCGGCCGAGTTCGGCTGCTCGTCCTACACCGAGACGTTCTACGGCGCGGCCCGCAACCCCCACGCCCCCGCCCGGGGCGCGGGCGGCTCCAGCGGAGGCGCGGCGGCGTCGGTGGCGGCGGGGTTGGCGGCAGGGGCGCTGGGCAGCGACGGCGGCGGCTCGGTGCGGATACCGGCGGCGTCCTGCGGGGTCGTCGGCATCAAGCCGAGCCGGGGCCGCGTGACCCCGGCCCCCGGGTCCGACGCCCTTGGCCTGGGCACGGCGGGACCGCTGGCCCGGACGGTCGCCGACGCGGCGGCGCTGCTGGACGTGATGAGCGGCAGCCTGCCCGGCGACGCCAGCGCGCTGCCTCCCGTGCCGGACGGCTGCTTCCGCGCGAGCGCGGACCGCGATCCTGGACGCCTGCGCATCGGCGTCCTCCCCCCTGTCGACGGCGCCGCCGGACCGTGCCTGACGGCCGCAGGCGCGACCGCCGACCTGCTCTCCGGCCTCGGCCACAACGTGAGCGAAGCCCTGCACGCGGGCCCGGACGACTACCGGGACTTCTTCACCGTCCTGTGGACCACGCTGGCCGCCGCCGTCCCCGTCCCCGAGGACAAGGAGGGCGAACTACTCGATCTCACCCGCTGGCTGCGCGAGGAAGGGAGGCGGCACAGCGCGGCCGACCTGGCGACCGCGCTGGCCCGGATGCAGGTCAAGGCCCGCGAGCTGGGACGGCGGTTCGCCGGGTTCGACGTCCTGCTCAGCCCGACGCTCGCCGGCGTCCCCCCGGAGGTCGGCGCGCTGGTGGACTCCCGCGACCCCGCCAGGACGTACGAGAACATGCTCGCCCTCATCCCGCACACCCCGCTGTTCAACATCACCGGCCAGCCCTCCGTCAGCCTGCCGCTGCACTGGACGGCGGACGGGCTCCCGATCGGGATCATGCTGACCGGACGCGTCCACCACGAGGCCGCGCTGATCTCGCTGGCCGCGCAGGTGGAACGCGCGCTGCCCTGGCACGACCGGCGTCCGCGCCTGGTGGCGGGGGCCCGGTGAAGAAGGCACAGCTCGGTTTCCTGACCGGAACCCACGTCGTCAACGACATGTACCAGGGCGCGGTGCCCGCCCTGCTGCCGTTCCTGATGTCCGACCGCGGCTACAGCTACGCCGCCGTGTCGGGGATCGCGCTGGCGGCCACCGGCCTGTCCAGCGTCGTCCAGCCGGTCTTCGGCGCGATCACCGACCGCATGCCCCGTAGCGGCTGGCTGATCCCGGCCGGATTCGTCACCGCGGCCCTGGGCATCACCGGCGCCGGGCTCGCGGGCGACTACCTGGTGACCTGGTTGTGCGTGGCGCTGGCGGGGATCGGCATCGCCGCCTACCACCCGCCCGCCACCAACCACGCCCGCGCGGCGGGCGGCGACTCGCAGAAGGCGATGAGCCTGTTCTCGGTCGGCGGGACGATCGGCGCCTCACTGGCCCCCGCCCTGGTGACCCTGGTGGTCGGCGCGCTCGGTCTCCGAGGGATCTGGCTGCTCGCCGTCCCGGCGGCGGTCATGGCGGTGCTGTGGACGGCGCGCGTGCCCTGGATGCGGCGGCGCGGCCACGCCCCGGCCCTGCCGCTGGTCCCGCGCGCCGGGGAGACGCGCGGACGGGACGACTGGCGCGCCTTCGGCGTCCTGGTCGGCGCCACGGTCTGCTGGTCCATCCCGTACGTGACCGTGACCTCGATGCTCTCCCTGCACGTCCAGCGGAACCTGCACGCCTCGCCGGCGGCGGGCGCGGCGGCGCTGACCTCCCTCACTCTCGCCGGCGCGTTCGGCACGCTGCTCGGCGGATGGCTCGGCGACCGGCGGGGGCGGCTCTTCCCCGTCCGCGCCGGCTACCTGCTGGCCGCCCCCGCGCTGGCGGCGATCGCGTTCGCGCCGACCTTCGCCGTGGCCGAGATCGGGACCGTGGCGTGCGGGCTGGCGATGTTCCTGCCGTTCGCGCCGCAGGTGACCCTGGCCCAGGACTACCTCCCCAACCGGCCGGGGACCGCCAGCGGCCTGACGCTCGGGCTGGCCATGTCCGTGGGCGGGCTGACCTCCCCGCTGCTCGGGTGGATCGCCGACGGCTACGGCCTGCGCGCCGTCCTCGCCGTCGTGCTGGCGGTGCTCGCGGTCGCGGCCGTGTTCGGCCTGCGGCTGCGCGAACGGGCACCGCTGCCGCCCGAGCCCGCCCCGGTTGAGGCCATGAGCTGAGCCCTCTGAGAAGCTGTTACCTTGCCGTCATGAGCGTACGGGCCGTCCACCATACGTCGCGGGTCGAGAAGGCCGTCGCCGAGCTGCGCAGGCTGATCGGCGACGGGGAGTGGCCCGTCGGCACCAAGCTGCCGGGCGAGGTGGAGCTGAGCCGGCTCCTCGGAGTCGGCCGGTCCACCTCGCGCGAGGCGGTCCGCGCGCTCATCGCCGACGGGCAACTGCGCGCCCAGCACGGCTCTGGCACCTACGTCGTGTCGGCCACCCCGGTCTCGGAATTCGACCGGACGCTGCGGCGTTCCGGCGTGGCGGACGTCTACGAGGTGCGGGTGGCCCTGGAGGTCGAGGCCGGGCGGCTGGCGGCGCTCAGGCGCACCCCCGACGACATCGCGGCGCTGCGGGCCGCCCTCGCCGCCCGCGACGCCGCCTCGACCGGGCCGGAGCTGGCCGAGGCGGACGTCGAGCTGCACCGGCTGGTCGTGCGAGCGGCGCACAATCCGGTGCTGGACGAGGTGTTCACGACGTTCCTCGGCGCGCTCAGGGCGACCGCCGCCTCGGTGATCGCCGACGACCGGCGCTCCCCCGACCAGGACGACCGCACCGCCGACGCCCACCGCGCTCTGGTCCAGGCGATCGTGGACGGCGACCCCGACGCTGCCGTGGCCGCCACCCGCCAGAACCTCGACCCCACCCTCGCGATCCTGTACGAAACAGCCCCAGACCCCCAAACCCCGGCGAACCACCCCTTCGGCGGCAGCACCTGATCAGCCGCCGAGGTTTTGGCAAAGACGAGGACCTGGTCGACACCGTGAAGAACCTCGGAACCGTCGCGGCGGAAGCCGAGCAGCGGCCACGGACTGCTCGGCGTCCGTGAGGAGGGGGGCCTGCGGGATCAGCGGGCCGATGTCGGGTCCCTCCTCCCACAGGTCGCCGGGCCGCACACGGGAGAGCCCGTGTGCGCAGCGCCTCGACGCTTGTGGCGGTGGTGCAGTCCTGCCCGGTGTCGTACGGTCGGCGGCCCTGACAACCACCGTGAAAGCACCCCACCATAACCGTACGGGAACGCGACCGGCCTGGTCGTCCAAGGGCGCTCGAACCGAGACGTGCGAGTGTACGCAGCTCTCGCCCGGCCTCCAGCGCGACACAGCCGGTCAGCGTCATCGCGTCCGGCAACTCGTCCCTGACGAGGGCGAGCACCCGCTCGACGCCATGCTCGCCAGCGGTCCGCCACGGCGTCAACGGCTGCGGGCAGTGCCGCGCTCGGTCGTGGAACCAGTCTGTCTGGGCCCACAGCGAGGCGCCCGTCGCGGCGTCAGCCGCAAGCGGTGATCGATACCTGGGAGGCGGCGACGCCAGGCATCGTCGAGCAGATGACGGCGCCGGTGGACGACGGCGCCGGCGCCGGCGCCTGAAACGGAGAGCCCTGGCCCAGTGACATGGCAACCCCAGTGTGTTTCACCTCCGTATCGGATCAACTACCGAGAGGAAGCAATGGGTCACGCATCACACTCCCCCGCCTGCCGACCCGCATACGTCAAGGCGCCACAACCCTCGCAGGTTTCGCCCGTGGCGGTGGCACACCAGTCGAGCAGCATCTGGGCAACCAAGGGCGTGCACCGCGGCGTGTGAGCAGACTCGCCCCGCCGGGCCGCCGCCCAACGGCGATGGACCTGCAGTCGGTGAGGTCTGCGACTGCAACGGCACGCCTGTCGGGTCCCGAAGGGTGGCGCGCCACAGGCGCCACCTCTCTGTGCGTTCAGAGACGAGGATCTGTTAGGAACGCGCGCAGACGGGCCCCACGCCGCGCATCCCGAGCGCGAGAGGACGCCCGCCGTCGACGGCGAGGGCGCGGTGCCATGGGCGAGCAAGGCCGACCCATGCGCAGGCGTCGCTGGTACACCGACGACGAGCTCAACGCCGTCCAGGTCGTCAAGCCGTCATAGGGCACCTCCAGGCGACGGGGCTGACGATGGCGGTCCCGGGCAGCTCGGCGCTCTGGCCGTCAGAGTAATCAGTCAACACGACGGAAGCCCGCGCGGTAGTCCCTCGGGCGTCGTCCGGTGTGCTTGGCGAAGAGGGCAGCGAACGTGCTGGGGTCCCTGTATCCGACCGCGGCGGAGATGCTGGCGACGGTTCGGTTCGTGGTCTCAAGGAGGTGGCGAGCGCGACGGACACGCGACGACTGCAGGTACTCCAGCGGGCTCTGGCCGGTCTCGTCCGCGAAGCGCCGCAGCAGCGTCCGAGTGCTGACCTTGAACATGTCCGACAACGCGGCGAGGTCGTATCGGGCGGCAAGATTTTGGTCGAGCCGTCGCATGACCTTGTGGGAGAACTCGTTTCCGGGCTGCGGAAGAAATCGCGCGTCAACGTATGGGGTCTGGGACGAACGCGCATCGTCGACGAGCGCCACCCGCGCGGTTGTCCGTGCCACGCCGGCACCGCTGTGTTGGCGGATCAGATCCAGCGCGAAGTCGTACATGGCACTGAAGGCCGCCGTTGTCGTCACCCCCGTGTCGGTGACGACCAGACGCTCAGGTCGGACGTCAGCGTCCGGACAGCGTCGAGCCAGTTCGTCCGCGAGGAGCCAGGCTGTCGTAGCACGCCGTCGGTTGAGGAGTCCAGCCTCGGCGAGCAGGAACGCACCGACACAGATCGAGACGACGACAGTGCCCGCAGCAGCGTGTGAGCGGATCGCCGCAATTTCAGGGGCGAGGGGTGCGAGCTTCGCGTCCACGTCGAGGCCCGGCACGAGCTCGAACCCTGGCACGACAAGGACGTCTACCCCGCGCAGCGGTGAGACGTCCAACGCCGCACCACCCGATGCGGCGACACGACGACGAGGCGAAACGATCGACACCTCGTATCCGGAGCTGTCCGGTCCGGCAACGTGCGTGGCCATCGTCAAGAGATCGGGTACGCCGAACACCTCGGACGCGAAGCAGCCTGGATAGGCCAGGACACCAACCCGCAGCGCGCTCACGCTCGCCTCCTCACCACCAGCTCATGGCGAGATTACCCGCATACATGGCGATCTGGCCTCTCACCTTGTGCGGGGGCATCGGTCCACGCTGTCACCATGAGCGCTGCCAGCGGACGACTTGACGACATGATCACGGACTTCTCCCGCCGACTCGTGGACGTGGACGGGGTGGTGAAGACGGTGTACGCCGCGGGTTCCGGGCCGGCCGTCGTATTGATGCCGGAGATGCCTGGCATCAGTCCTGACGTCCTTCGACTGGCGCGGTGGGTGCGGGATGCGGGCTTCACCGTCTATGTCCCCTCACTCTTCGGGATCGACGGCGCCTATCCCACGGTCGAGGGTGGAACGGAGGTCGTCCGCCGCGCGTGTGTCAGTGCCGAGTTCCGCGCGTTCGCCGGGGGCGGCACCAGCCCAGTCACGGCATGGCTACGTGGGCTCGCGCGCCAAGCCCATGCCGAATGCGGCGGTCCGGGAGTCGGCGCGATCGGACTGTGCTTCACCGGCAACTTCGCTCTCACCATGGCGCTTGAGCCAGCCGTCATCGCGCCAGTGGTCAACCACCCGTCGCTGCCGCTGGACGACCCTGCCGGACTCGAGATCAGCGACGAGGACGCGCGCGCGGTCCGAGACCGCATCGCGCGCGACGGACTGAAGGTTCTTGCCTACCGCTTCGACGACGACCGCTGGTGCACCGGCCAGCGCTTCGCCGCCTACCAGGCACTCCTCGGCGACGCCTTCGACGGCCGTGTTCTTTCGGGCAGTGTCGCGAACACCAGCCCGCCACCGTTCTTCGGCGACGTGGTCGGGTCCCCCCACAGCGTTGTCACCGCCCACCTCGTCGACGAGGACGGACATCCCACGCTGAAGGCCAGGGACGAGATCATCGCCTTTCTGACCGACCGCTTGAGTCCGTTCGGACATGGGTGTAGCTCGCCTGCAGGGAGCCTCTGAGCTGGTGGTTTACGGGTTGGGGGCCGGCGGGGTTGTCTCGTGTCTTCTACCGTTTCGGTAGGGAGTGCGAGAGGTGGCCGTGATGGGCTCGTTTCTGGAGGAGCTGGCGCGGCGGGAGGCCGCGGCTCGCCGTGCTGTGGAGCAGACCCGGGAAGAGATCGCTGGGCTGGAGCATCGGCTGGAGGCCGAGGAGGAGGAGCTGTCTCGGGTGGTGATCGCTCGGGAGGTGGCGAAGGAGATCCTGGGCGAGACGGCTCGGCTGGTGGGAGCGGAGCTCGAGCCCGCACGGGTGAGGCCGGACGGCTCACCGATCGGGGTGACCACGCACGGACGCGGTCCATGGGGTGCGGGCCAAGCAGAATCGATGAGCGCGGCAGGGTACTGCTGCGGCAGATGCTGCAGGACCATCTCGACCTGCCTGCGGTCCGTGAGGCGCGGGCCTGCCGGCGGCCGGTGGCGGTGGTCGGTCCGGACGGGATGGTCCGCACCCGGACCGAGCGCGGACATCACCGGCTCCTGGCTACGCTGTTCGGCACTGTGACCGTCTCTCGGTGCGCGTTCCGTGCTGCTGGCCTGGCCAACGTCTACCCGGCCGACGAGGTGCTGTCGCTGCCGGGCCGTCGCCGCCATTCCCATGCTCTGGCCAAGCTGGCGGTCCTGGAGGCGGTGCGCGGGTCGTTCGACGACGCCAAGAACGCGATCTGGCGCAGATGCAGGGCCGGTGATCGGGAAACGTCAGATCGAGGACCTCGTCGTGGCCGCCGCCACTGATATCAGCGCCTTCTACAGCCAGCAGACGCCTGTTCCGTGCACCGCCGGGACGCTGCTGGTGCTGACCGTTGACGCCAAGGGCATCGCGATGAGACCCGAAGCGCTGCGATCAGCTTCCTCCTCTGCGAGGAATGCGACGCCACCTGGACGCCTGAACAGCAACCCGAGCGCGGCACCTTTCGCGATCTCAGCAACCGACTGAACGAAGCCTTCGGGACCACCGGGCAGAACATCAATTGGTGGGCGCGAATAGAAGAACCGCCAGAGAAACCTGATCCAGGGCGCGCCTCTCCTCTCCCTGCGGACGAGCAACACCCTAGCGAGAATGCGGTCAGCTCTGTCCCCTGCCTCTCCATGCATACCCCGGCGACTTCCGTTCCACTGACCCGGGTGAATTCCAATCCTCCCATTCCAAAAATACGCGGGGAAGAACGTTCGGCCTGCTGAACCGGCAGGCCGAAAGGGCCGCCCGCACGGGGTAGCCGTCTGGGTACTCGGCCGCTCCCGGCGGCCCCAGGACGGGCCCCGGGAGCGGCCGCAGCGGCGCCGGCGCCCACCCCCTTCCTACTTCCGGTGCAGCGCACGACGCGGTACACGGGGCGGGACAGGGCGCGGAGCAGAGGCAGAACACGGGGTGGGGCACGAAATTCACGCGAAGTCAAACAACAGGATCAGAAATTGACAGAGCGCTTGGCGGCATGCCCACGGGAGCGCACTAAACCGCCGACCCGCTCACATCTTCAAGAATTGACAGAACACTAGGCGGCATGCCCTCGGGGGCGCCGGAAAATCGCCGACCGTTACCGGCCGCCCGGGAATTGACATACGCCCGATGGTTGCCTACGGTCCGCTCGTCAGCTTTTCCAGACCGCATCCGAAGGTATTCATGACGACATCCACGTTGCCGAAGTCCAGGCAGCAGTTGATTCTTGCTGTTCTCATGGTGTGTTCACTGCTGATCTGGCTGGACAACACCGTCCTGAGTACCACCCTGGAGACCCTCGCGGACCCGGTCCGTGGGCTGAACGCCAGCCCGGCCGAGCTGCAGTGGGCCACCGGCTCGTACACGCTGGCCTTCGCCACCTTGATGTTCACCGCGGGTGCGCTGGGCGACCGCTTCGGCCACCGGGCCGTGCTCGCGACGGGCCTGGTGTTCTTCGCCGCGTCCTCGGTGTGGGCAGCGTATGCGGGGGACGCGGGGCAGCTCATCGCCGCGCGGGCGGCGATGGGCGTCGGCAGCGCGCTGATCATGCCGGCCAACCTGGCCATCCTCATATGGACGTTCACCGGCCCGGCGCGGTCGACCGCGATCGCCATCTCCTCGACCTCCGCCGGTGTCGGCATGGCCGTGGGCCCGGTGCTCGCCGGTGTGCTGCTCGACCACTTCTGGTGGGGCTCGGTCTTCCTGGTCAACGTCCCGGTCGTGGTCCTCGCGCTGATCGGCATCGCCCTGCTGGTCCCGAACTTCCGCAGCCCCGTCGTGCGACCGCTGGACCTGGCCGGGATGCTGCTGTCCATCACCGGCCTCGCGGCGCTCGCCTACGGACTGATCCGCGCGGGTCAGGTGGCGGCCTGGGGCCGTACGGACGTCTGGGCGCCGATCGTCGGCGGGCTGATCCTGCTGGCCGTGTTCGTCCGCGTCGAACTGCGCAGCAAGATGCCGAGCTTTGATCCCCGGCTCCTCGCCCAGCGCGCGTTCGGCGGCGGCAACGCAGCGCTCGGCCTGCTCCTGTTCGCCATATCCGCGGTCACCTTCTACAACGCGTTCTACCTGCAGGGCGCGCGCGGCTACTCGCCGATCGAGGCGGGCCTGGCCAGCCTCCCGACCGCGCTCGGCGCGATCTTCGGCGCGCCCGTCGGCGCCCGCCTGGTGCACCACTGGTCGCTGCGGCTCGTCGCCGTGCCGGCGCTGATCGTCGCGGCGCTGACCATGGGCGCGTACGGGCTCTTCGGACTGGGCACGCCCCTCGTCTGGATCGAGGTCGTGCTGCTGGTCCAGGGCCTGTCCATCGGCATGGTGCTCGGCCCGGTGACCGCGGCGCTGATCAGCACGCTGCCGCTGGAGCGGGCCGGTGCCGGGTCGGCCGTCACCAACACCGTGCGCCAGACCGGCAGTGTGATCGGTATCGCCGTCGGCGGCACGATCATGTCGATCGTGTACCGACGCGCGATCGAGCCGTCGCTGGACGGTGTCCCCGGACCGGTACGGGAGCAGGCGCGGGTCTCCGCCGAACAGGCGCGGCACGTCGCCACCACGTCCCACCTGCCCGCGCTCGGGCACGCCGCCGACGACGCGTTCGTCCACGCCATGCATGTCGGCGCGGTCTGGATCATGTTCATCGCGCTCTTCGGCGCGGCCGTGCTGCTGCTCGCCCTGCGCTCGGTCCGCAAGCCCGTGGCTGCCGGGGGCGAGCCGGAGACCGCGCGGGACGGCAGCCCGACCGCGGACGAGACGGCCCCCCGGGCTGGGGCCGAGGACCTGACCGCCCGCGAGGGCGACAACGTGGGCACCCGCTGACGCCATGGGAACCAGACAGAAACTCCCCGAGGCGCGGTCGGACAGTCAGGCCACGTACCTGCCCGACCGGCACATGTTCGCCCTGTGGACCTGGGCCGACGGCGCCGTGGGGCCGACCCCGCCGGTCGGTGACGTCCAGACCGTCCCCCTGGTCGTCCCGACGCCAGACCTCGGCAGGCTCAAGGTGTCCGACGTCGACTGCGTACTGATCGAGCCGGACCGGCTCGTGGCCGTGCCCCTCGACTCGCCGGGCCGGTCGGTAGACGTCTGGCGGTCGTGGATCGCGGGCGGCGAGTCGGCTCTGCCGATCGCCGCGCACGCGGTCCCCGACGCCACGGGTGTCGCCGTCACGACGGCGGAGCACGCGAGCGGCGTCTTCCGCCGCACCACCGCGGTGGGGGCCGAGATGCGCACGGCGCTCACCGCCAAGCTGCGCCCGTATCAGGTGCGCGGGGTGAGCTGGCTGCGCGAGACCATCGAGACGCACGGCGGCGCGGTGCTGGCCGACGAGATGGGACTCGGCAAGACCCTGCAGACCATCGGCTGTGTCGCCGGACGGGCCGAGAAGGGGCCGCAACTGGTGGTCTGTCCCACGTCGTTGGTGGGGAACTGGGCGCACGAGATCGCGCGGTTCGCACCTGACCTGCGGGCCACGATCTGGCGCGGCGAGCCGCTGCCCGCGGTGGACAGCGGCACGGTGGTGCTCACCGGCTACCCCACGCTGCGCACGCACAGCCCTGCCCTGGCGGGGATCCAGTGGAGCACCGCGGTCTTCGACGAGGCGCAGGTCCTGAAGAACCCCCGTACGCAGGTGTCGAAGGCCGCGCGCACCATCGCGGCCGACGCGCGGATCGCCCTGACCGGGACGCCCGTCGAGAATCACCTCGACGAGCTGTGGGCCCTGCTCAATCTGGTCGCACCGCACCTGTTCGGGAACCGGGCGCAGTTCCGCCGTCGTTTCGTGCGGCCGATCGCGGACGGCTCCCCGGCCGCTTCCGCCCGGCTGCGCGGGGCCATCGAGCCGGTCGTGCTGATGCGGAAGAAGTCCCAGGTCGCGGGGTCGCTCCCGCCGAAGATCCACGCCGATCTCATCTGCGACCTCACCGAGGAGCAGGAGAGGCTGTACGACCGGCTGCTGGAGCAGGTCATCGACGACGGCTTCGGCAGTGGCGCCCAGCGGCAGGCCAAGGTGCTCGCGGTCCTGACCTCGCTCAAGCAGGTCTGCAACCATCCGGGCCTGATCACGGACGACCTCGGTGAGCTGTCGGGCAGGTCGGGAAAGCTCGACCTGTGCACCGACATCGTGGCCAACAACCTGGAGAACGACTCTCCGACCCTCGTCTTCACCCAGTACCGGCAGACCGGTGAGCTGCTGGTCCGGCACTTCGCCGAACAGTTCGGGGTGAGTACGCCGTTCTTCCACGGCGGCCTGAACCAGGAGCAACGGGCCGACATCGTCCGCCGGTTCCAGTCCGACGACGGTCCGAAGGTGCTCGTCCTCAGCCTGAAGGCCGGGGGCACCGGGCTCACGCTCACGCGCGCCGCCGACGTCATCCACTTCGACCGATGGTGGAACCCGGCCGTGGAGGCCCAGGCATCCGACCGGGTCCACCGGATCGGTCAGACCCGCACGGTCACCGTCACCACCCTGACCACCGGGACCACCGTCGAGGAGCACATCGCGGCCATGCACAACCGCAAGTCCGCGCTGTCGGACACCGCCGACATTTCCAGCGTCGCCGAGCTGACCCGCCTGGACGACGACCCTCTCATCGAGATCCTGCGCCGGAAGCGAGTCAACTGACCATGGCCGACCACGACTACGGCTACACGAAGTGGGGCAAGGACTGGGTCCGGTTCGCCGAGTCGTTGCGCCAGACCCGTCCCGATCCCCAGCTGCCGAGCGCGCGGCGCATGGCGCGCGACGGGAAGGTGCAGATCACGTTCGACGGCCGGACCGTGCGCGCCGTCGTGCACCGAGGTCGCGGCACCTCGGTGGTCACGATCGAGGTCGCGCCGATGTCCGCGGGGGCGACGGCCGAGATCTCCCGTCAGCTGAGCGGCATCCAGCCCCTGCTCACCGACGATCTGTACCGCGCGATCGCTGACGCGGGCCATCCACCCGCGCCGGTCCTCGACAGCGTCGACTGCTCCTGCCCGGCCGCCACCCCGCGGTGCGTCCATGAGCTGGCCGTCTACTACGACATGGCGCGGCGCATCGACGACGATCCCCGCATCGCTCTCGACGTGCAGGGCTTCTTCCTCGCTTCGACGGGCGGCGGCCAAGCGCCCGCCGAAGCGACGGCGCAGCGCTGGATCGCACTCAACTCCCTTGATCCGGCCGTCTACTTCACGGTGGCCGAGTGACCCGGCCGGCCTGAGAAGGAGCGGTGCGTGCCCACCCGGAGGGCACGCCCCCTCACCACCCGCTGAGCCCGCGGATGCCCCCGCATCCTCCGGCCGTGACGGCCCCGCTCGCCCGCTCCGCCCGCGCCGTGGCGTCGATCGGAAGTCCTTCGAGAAAGGGACATGATCTCGCCGTAGACCGGCCTGTTGCAGGTGGCAGAAATGGTCTCCATGTACACGTGACCTGAGCTGACCGTGTGTCAACGGGGAAAGAAGCGTGTCATGCCCGCACCGCATCCGATCGAGCTCCGGCAGCGTGCCGCGACCCCGGGACCCGCACCCCAAAGCCCAACCGCCCAGCTCAAAAGGTCCCCGAGAACGAGCTACACCCTTCGGACATTCCGGGACGACATCCGGCTGAGCGGCACAACGGTCGCCAGCGCAATTGACGATCAGATCCGGTCGTATTGAAGGGCGGCCCAGGTGGGCGAGGGCGGCGTCACGAGCGTTACCCATCAGTAGCATTGCGGCTGGGTCAGCTCGCCGAAGGACTCTGGGCCGGAGCGGGCTTGGAGCGGACGATGACGGGCACGCTGGCTCACATAGCGCCGGAGCCGTGGATGAACCGGCCGTCATGGTCCTTCCAGAACTCCAGGTGGTAGGTACCCGCTGGCACACTTGCCCACTTGTAGTACTGCCAGGAGTCGCAGCTGAACCGCGCGGCCGCTCCGGTGGGCCGGAGCGCCACCCAATAGGTAGTGGTGCCATCTGGACAGGAGTTGTTCCACCACAACTCGATGTCACCGGCTGATGTCTGGGTCCACTCCCGCGAAATGACGCGGAAGGCCATGCTGTCAATCCGCGTGGCGAACCCGTGTCGGGGATCGGGTGCAGGCGGCGGGGAGGCCGCCGTGGCGACGACGGCCGCTTCTTCACCTGGAGCCTGAAGGAAGGCGAACGCGAGGCCGGCCACCACCGTGAGCGCAAGAAGCGCGACGCGGCCCTCCGCCGTCTCGAAGACGGCGGCCGGCCATGAAAGGACGCTCAAGGGGCATAGATCTGTCAGGCGGGGAT